>CAZJTO010000552.1:0-1535 GCA_964548935.1 uncultured Saprospiraceae bacterium | reverse complement strand
TGAAGCTGGCTGCTGAAGGGGTTATTAAGCCCACGTTGAGTAAGACCTTTAGTGCGGACGATATTGCCGCAGCACATAACTATCTCGAGAGTCGCCAGTCTATTGGGAAGGTTACGTTAAGTTGGGAGTAAAAGTGGCTTAATACTAATTTCATGAATACCCAAGTAGACTAAAATGAGTAGCTTAATATTAATAGTCACGGCATTGGGTGTGATAATTTACATGGCTATCAAGTCAAGTATTTCAAAGAATAATCTTCAGCAAAAGAAGGAGGAATTGCATTACGTCACTTTACCTGAAGTAATAGTCACAGCAGGATATGAGTGGAAAGATTATAATCCATTAACAAAAGAAGAATATAAGACGGCATTTACGGAAGAGGGGCTCGCTCATAAATGGGAATATTTCGAAAAACATTTAAAATCAGAGATTCGGATTAAACCAAAGCATGTTGATGAAAACTTGATCAATATTGGTCAATCAAAATTAGGTGGGAGACCCGATTTACCCTCTAACATTGAGTGGCCCAAACAGAAAAATGGAAAACATTTAGTCTTTTTAGCTCAAATAAACTTTGAAGAGTTGGATCAAAGGGAGCTCGACTTACCAGATAAAGGCATGTTATATTTCTTCTGCGAGGAGGCACAAGAGTTTTATGGAGACTCAAAAGACAATCAAGAAGACTTTCGGACCATTTTCATTGAAGAAGCAGCAGATTTAGAAAGAATTGAAACGCCCAACACTTTTACTATATTGAGAAATGGACGATATAAGGCATGCGCTTTAGAGTTTAGTAATTCATATAGCCTACCGAATTGGGAGCACTCCCTTGTTGATGAAATGATTACATTTCAGGAGCATCAAGCCTACGTAGATATATCTTCAAGCGGTCAATATATTTCAAAGCTTTTTGGCCATTCAATAAATGTGCAGGGACCGATGGAATATCAATGTGAAATGGTCGATAGAGGTTTAAGCTGGTCAGATGTTACCGAAGCGGAAGAGGGATCAATTGAAACTGCATCTGAAAAATGGAAGCTCTTATTTCAATTGGACAGTGAGGATGAAGCAAAAATGATGTGGGGAGATGTCGGGAGATTATACTTCTGGATCAAAGAAGACGATTTAAAGAATAGACAATACGATAAAACATGGATGATATTTCAATGCCATTGAAAAAGTTCATAGAATCAGAAGGTCGACTGAGTTAAAACACGTTTGGATCGCTATATAAGGCCTTTTATATTCAGTCTCTTAGTATATATTTCGAGTGTTTCATGTGTTCTCTTAAGTAAGATGCAATATCGACTACAAAACAATTTCACGAAGCATCTATGATAGACCATTAATGTCAACTTCTCGGCATTGATCATGTATCTTCCCGTCTGTAGTCTACTTTGTGTAAGATGGGAAAACAACATTTTCGACAGCCCCAAGCACAGCTACCTTAAGACTATAGAGACTCATTATAAGCTCAGCGATTATTACAGCACTTTTCCTGGTGGTGATGACCCTTCTAATTTCAATCATTAGCT
>CAZJTO010000551.1:0-1549 GCA_964548935.1 uncultured Saprospiraceae bacterium | reverse complement strand
AATCAAGATGGAGATATAATGACCTATGCCCAAACACTTAATTTCCCTAGTGGGAATAAAGCCGTGCGTCCACCAACCGGAAAACTCTTAGGGCATCATTATGAGGGAAAATACCCTTACCTCTGGTTTAATGATATAATCAAAGGAGAAACCAAAGTAAGAATTGTTGCAACATCAGTAGCGTTTCAAGAAAGCGAGGCAGAGCCTACTGAAATGCAGAAATATTTAAAATATCAATATGCTGTTGGAACTGAGAATTATAAATGGGTGGAGGCAGTTTATGCCGATGCGCAAAAAAAAGGCTATTGGATTATTCATATCAATCATCTTCCTTGGATTGACATGGGCAAAAATCAGTCGTTTGTTGATAGTCAAGGTATGATTGACTTAGCATCAAAATATAATGTCAATGTGTTGTTGACGGCGAGTTCACATAATATATGGAGAACGAAACCACTAAAAATAAATGCAACCACCTGTCCTTCTATAGCCTTAACCACAATTTCATCAGGAGCTAATCCAAATTGTGTCGGAAGTCAACATAACCATATATACAAAAAGACGGATGGGTTAATTCAGGCGCATGTTGGTGTTGCTGGTAAGACCTCAGGTCTAAATCTCGAAAAATATCCAGATGCTTGTGATCCGAGTGCTGATGGAGAAGTGAGACACTATTTGGCTGACGACACTTGTATAACTGATCCGATGACAGGGATTGTAATTGTAACCGTTACAGAGGAAACTCTTAGTGGTGATTTTTTGAAGATTGACGGCAGCTTATTTGAACCGTATTCTTTCACCATAGAAAACAACTAAGACAAATGTACCTATAAGAGTTGTAGTTCAGCGTTGATTATCACGGAGCAGTAAAGCAATATAAGCCATAATCCACATGTTACAGCCTAGTGCGCCTGATCTGAACCCAGATCATTCATCTGCAAGAACATAAGTCTGGTCTGGGAGTTTTAATCTACGGATGCCTAAACTTCATCTCCATATCGCAGAACATGTACAAGGTCAATTCTCAACTAAGGGCCTCAATCTTCTCTTGATTTTTCAGGTAAACTGTCCTGGATGCTTTATGTATGCGTTACCTGTGTTTGGCAAGCTATATGAGCTGTATTCAGATCGGATCGGATTCATGGCCTTGTCTACGGCATTTGAAGATTACGAATACAACAATCTCGAGAATACCCAACTACTCTTGACCAAGGGTACACTCGTCGGAGAAACTAAAAAAGCATTTGGAAGCAGGGATTTACATCAATTGCCTTACTTGATAAAATCTCCAGTTGCTATGGATGCTACCATGATCGCTGACGATCAAGAGTTGCTGATCACTGACATCTGCCATACGGATCCTAATTTTGAGCTGCTCTCAGAGATCGATAAATCATCTGTCAAAAGCAGAGTCAGATCCTACCTCAACAAACAAGAAACAGTATCGATGACATTCACTGCTAATCAGTTTAGAGGGACTCCTACCATCGTACTGTATGATCAAGACCACAATATCGTAGACTCGTGGTTTGGTCATGTGCCTATAGAG
>CAZJTO010000550.1:0-1551 GCA_964548935.1 uncultured Saprospiraceae bacterium | reverse complement strand
CATATCACGCCTCCGCAAAAAGCTTGAAGCCGATCAAACTATCAAAATCATGAATGTGAGAGGTGTCGGCTATAAGCTGGTGATTGATTAGCTTGATTTTTGATTTAAAAAGGCGCGATAGCATGGGCATCAACAGGGGGTAGCGGGAGCAGCCTTTGCGAGAGGCTTTTGATGGCCAAGGGTTTTGGTAACCTGCCTCGTCCGGCAAGGCGAGCTTTTTGCCGATTGCAAAAGTTACTCGCCGAAGGCTCCCATCTTAAGGGTAGAATATCAACTTTAGCTTTGAAAATACCAGACAAGAGAGAACAACATTCGCGATTAGCGCCTCCTTCTGAGTAAATTAATATTACTCGTTATAGCTGTGCATCGGGAGCAAGAACATACGTCTTAAAAAGAGACATTGTTATAAGCTCCAACAAGATGGTCTATATCAATAACCATATAACCATATTTGCATATGCGTATAGCCATCATATATATGATCCTAGCTGCGCTTTTATTCACTTGCCTCAACTTCGTGATCAGAGCAGCAGACCACCTACCGACTATTCAGTTGGTATTCTTTAGATCATTTGGTTCGGCTATCTGTGGGTTTGTGCTATTGAAGCGCTTTAAGATTCCCATGAAAGGCAACAATCCCCCCATCCTAATACTTCGAGGCTGTGTGGGCTTGGTAGCGATGTTTTTGTTTTTCAAGGCTATGCAAATGTTACCAATGGCGTCGGCCGTTTCCTTGCGCTACTCGGCACCTATTTTCGCTACCATTCTATCCCTTATTTTCCTTAAGGAAAAAGTCATCTCGTGGCAATGGCTCCTGCTCGCTACAGCATTCGTTGGAATTATTATGCTCAAGGGTTTCGACGCACGCATCTCCGTCAACGGATTTGGTATTGCTATGCTATCTGCGTTTATGACTGGACTGGTCTATACCATCATCAGAAAGATAGGCTCTACAGAGCACCCTATCGTGATCGTTAATTACTTCATGACCATATCTACAGTTGCAGGTGCTATAGGCATCCTCTTCTACTGGACCCCAATCGATTCTAGAGAGTGGGTGATGCTCCTCAGTATGGGTCTGCTGGGTTTTGGCGCTCAATACTATATGACGAAGGCGATACAACTTGCAGAAGCAAACTTAATCACTCCATTTAAATATTTAGAAGCAGTATTCACGCTCATCATAGGTTGGGCGATATTTGGAGAGTATCAGACAATGGTGACGCTATTGGCAATGGTCATCATCGTACTCAGCCTGGTAGCTAATGTCTGGGTGAAAGCTCGGGATAAGGGTTAAGGTTTAACTTGGCACTTGAGAACTTGAGACTAGCGGTGCTTTTGCAGTCGGCAAAATCCTTGGCCGTCAGAGGCGACGCTGCAAGGCCGCTACCACACCCACTTATGATACCCATTCCAAATTGCAATGGCTGAAGCCGCATTGAAAGCTTATTAGCTACTCGACTTCTGACATTCGATACTAGATACTTCACACTCGAAACTCGAAACTCATTACTTGACACTTAGAACTTGTTACTTAATAACTTAATACTC
>CAZJTO010000549.1:0-1553 GCA_964548935.1 uncultured Saprospiraceae bacterium | reverse complement strand
CTCGAGATATTCACCAATGTCTATAAGCAGCTCAATACACATTATGTAGATGACATTGAGCCCAATCAGTTGATGCGCACAGGGATAGACGCTATGATGAATAGTCTCGATCCATACACGGTCTACTATAGTGAATCACAAGTTGAGAGTTATAGGATATCAACTGACAACAAGTATAATGGCCTTGGCGCTGCGAGTCAGGAGATCGACGGAAAATTCACGATCATCGAAGTATACGACCAAGGACCGGCTCAAGAGGCGGGACTAAAGGTTGGTGATCAGATCAAGACAATCAATGGAGAATCTGCTGATAGTAGATCTTATGATGACGTCCTACAGTTCATTAGAGGATATCCAGGCACATCGCTGAATCTGACTATAAATAGACCTGCCGAAGGCAAGAATTATCCAATTACGTTGACTCGATCAAGTGTTGAGATACCCAATGTGCCTTACTCAGGTATGATCAGTGACAACGTAGGCTATATAAATCTCACAACATTCACTCAGAATGCATCTAAGAATATTGCGAATGCATTCAGAGAGTTACGGAAAGACAATGAATTGGAAGGCTTGGTATTGGATCTCAGGTCAAACGGTGGAGGACTATTATCTGAGGCCGTAGACATACTGGGTCTTTTTATTAATAATGGTACGCCAGTAGTATCTACTAAAGCTAAGGTTAGAGATCGAGATCAGAATTATTCTACGAGGAGATTACCGATCGATACAGATCTACCTCTCGTTGTATTGGTCAACAATCGATCGGCCTCAGCATCAGAGATCGTATCAGGGAGTATCCAAGACTTGGATAGAGGTGTGATCATGGGACAGCGCACCTATGGGAAAGGCCTTGTTCAGAATCACCAAGAAGTCGGATATAACTCAAGAATTAAGGTTACAATCTCTAAGTACTACATCCCATCAGGTCGATGTATCCAAAGTGTAGACTATGAAAACGGAGAACCTAAGGATATCCCGGACTCAGAGCGAGCTGTCTTTCATACTAAAAATGGTAGACCAGTGCTCGATGGGGGAGGAATCATACCAGATGTTAAGTTGGTGCGTACTAAAGATCCAGAGATAGTAAAAGCATTGAAGGGACAGAATATGATCTTTAAGTATGTCAACAACTATGTGAGTGGTATAGACTCTTTGGCTTCATTCGAGGCATTCAAATATGACGACTATGCTGGTTTTAAGCGTTTCTTGCGAGATAATAAATTCACTTACCTGACTGAAGCAGAGAAAGAGTTGGCAGAATTAAAAGAAGCGGCAGAGAACCACGAGGTAACTGTTATCAATACTGATATCAGTACGATTGAAAAGAAGATAGCCGATCTTAAAGCAGACGACTTAGAGGAATATCAGGCTGTCATCCAAGATGAAATAGAGCTGGAGATCGTAAAAAGATACTTCTATCAGGAAGGGAAGACGAGACAGATGCTTAAAAATGACACTGAAGTCGTTGAGGCTATTCAGTTAATTAACGACACAAAGCGATATCAGTCGATACTGAAGTAGTCTATGTCATTAATCTTGTGTGTCGAGAC
>CAZJTO010000548.1:0-1558 GCA_964548935.1 uncultured Saprospiraceae bacterium | reverse complement strand
TGTAAATTTTGGTTGGCGTCAGTTAACAAGAATGAATAATCTTGCCCTAAGGTCACTTCACTCAAAGTTGTTCTTAACTCTGTAGGATCTGGGACACCGTCGTCAGTGCATACCGTGATCTCAGCTACCCATGCCGTAGTGGCCGTGGCACTATCAAAACATTCTACTTCCTCTTCTTCCTCTTGAGGGTCTTCAGAATCTCCTCCACCGCCGCCGCCATCAGAACCTGCGCAGTCAAATGTTGAGAACTCTCCAGAACCCCACAGTTGTCTGAACCTTTTACAATAGGTTACGACATGACTAAAATCTTCGATATTGATATCAGACGGAAGCTCAAATGTAAGAGCCCCATTAAAGTTGTTAGCGCCAAGCAAGTCTGTAATTAAGAATAACTCTACACCTCCACCAGTACTTGTGCCGCTGTTGCTTAGGTAGATCCTCAGATCTGGCCCAAAAGATACTCTAAAGTCTTCACTCATACTGAGCTGAACTCGACCATCATCAAAACGCTCCAATGTGCATATACCTGTATTCGTATATCCATTGGCACCAGTAAGAGATGCCGTACGTGCGCAATCTACTTCTTGTCCAAACAGAAAAGTCGCAAAAAACACTAACGATATAGAAGTAAAAAATCTCATAGTCATGATTACTTAAATACTATTAAAAAATTGAAAGAAAGGTTGTCTCAAAGCATGCATTGACATAACAAAAAATCATGGCTTTGTACATTTCAATCAATCTGGGTAATAGGTACTTATTTCCTTATAGCATTCTCAATAGTAGTGTGACCTCCTCTATAACCTAACATCATTAGATCTTATTTTGCTAATAGATTTTTGATTTTAACCTTTCAAGAGGTAAATCACAGACCAATACCAATGCGAAGTTTCCATTGTGACCGCCCTGATTGAACCGACCAAACAGAATTCACTCTCAGTATTCTGAATAGATCCCATCCCACGTTGTTGAGTCCTACATTAAACTCCCAATACGTTGGATTGTCCGAGGTCTCGAGAACTCTCGCACCAGTGACTAAACTAAAGCCAGTACGATTCAGACCAGGGATACGACCGAGTATCCACCCGTTAAAATCATGATTGATATGCGCTTGGACAAAACTGTCTGAGGTGCTAAAATCGTAATACGGAAGATTCAAAAATCCCGCTCTGCTGAAGCCAGTGGGATGGATTAATAATTCATTGCCTGCGAAATGAAAATGATCTACAAAGGGTACGCTGTCATTGGATAGAAAAGTCCCCCCTCCCACAAAATATGAGAAGTCTCCTTTGGTACCGAGTGTTAGCCTGTCGTCTAAGCTCAGACTAATCTTATGATAGGATACATCAGCACCGATCGAATTAATGGCTCCAGTATAGGATAGTCGCAGCTGCGGCCCTTTATAACCATCGCTAAATCTACGATCTGGGAATATGGTATACTTCTGACCGAATCTAATACGCAGATTAGCATTCAGCAATAGTGCTTGATCGCCAGTAACTAATTGGGTATTAGCTGTTGGGAGATTGGACTCGAATACTCGTTCATCTTGACCAAA
>CAZJTO010000547.1:0-1559 GCA_964548935.1 uncultured Saprospiraceae bacterium | reverse complement strand
GCTTTATAGGTGTCCAGACATCGCTGCCGAGCAAACTTATGATCTACTATAGGTTCTGGATAAGCATCAGTCCCATATTCAGGGATCCACTTGTTGATATAGATACGCTCCTTATCAAACTTTTCTAATTGAGATGTGGGGTTGAATATTCTAAAATATGGCGCCGCATCAGTCCCACTTCCTGATGCCCATTGCCAACCTCCATTATTACTAGCAAGATCAAAGTCAAGAAGTTTTTCGGCAAAATAGGCTTCTCCCATCCTCCAGTTGATGAGTAAGTGCTTAGTAAGAAAACTTGCGGTTACCATTCTTACACGATTGTGCATAAACCCAGTTGAATTGAGTTCTCGCATGCCTGCATCCACCATTGGGTATCCTGTCTTTCCATCTTTCCAGGCTTGCAGATCGGACTCATCAGTCCGCCATTCAATAGTATCATACTTAACTCTGAATGCGCCATCAACCACATGAGGAAAGTTGGACAAGATTTGACTGTAAAAGTCTCTCCATATCAACTCACTGAGATAAGTCGCATTGAGCTTTTGCGCTTTGACGACCTTCTCACGAATGCTGATAGTGCCAAACCTGAAATGAATCCCAAGCTTTGAGGTGCCCTTTTCCAGACCTGGAAAATTGCGAGTCAAATCATAGGTTTTAACGGTTCCTTGATTGACTTCAGACGATGGAATAGGAATCGAAGATCGTACGAAGTTCATCTCCTCCAACGAAATCATTGACTCTGGGTCAAGCTTGGCAAGTTGATCAAGTTTCTTTTCAGATGCGTAGTGTTCTATGCCGTTCTCTTCAAGTCTTGCTAACCACTTCTTTTTGTAGGGAGTAAATACTGTATATGGCTTGTCACTGTTGCTTAGTATCTCTTGGTTCTCGTAGATGACATGATCTTTAAAATCATAAAATGCTCCTCCTTTTTCTTCGATAAGTAAGCGAATTTTGTTGTCTCGTTTTTGAGCATAGGGCTCATAATCTGTGTTGGCGTAGATGGCTTTTACATCATAGCTTGAGATTACTTGCTTATATATTTCAAGAGGATCTCCGTAATACACTTTGAGATCTGAGTCCAGTTGAGTTAATCGATTTTTTATGTTGCTGAGTGTATGATGGATGAAGGTGACACGAGCATCATTTCTTGGCAATTCATCAAGTATATTTTGATCAAATATAAAGACCGGTATAACGGGCAGTTCAGATTGGAGCGCTTGAAACAGGGCATGATTATCATGCAGACGCAAGTCTCGACGCATCCAATACACAATTATTCCATTGGAAATACCTTTCATATATTTTATACCTATTTTGTTATACTAATACTAATCAGTCAGAGTTATCTTTGTTTATAACATCAATTATATTTTGATTCCTATGAGACTATTAGCATTGACTATATTGTCAGTTCTATTTTTGAGTTGCCAAGAGAAGGTAGATCCAGCAATAGAAGCCTTAGATAAATTGCAACGAGAATTAGAAATCCAACCTAGTGAAGAGCGGGCCAAATCCTTTTTAGACGCTGCTAATAGTTATATCTCAGAACATTATGAGGA
>CAZJTO010000546.1:0-1566 GCA_964548935.1 uncultured Saprospiraceae bacterium | reverse complement strand
TTAGGGTGTTTAAGTTTTTAGGTGCTCAACACTTAATCATAGCAAGTGCAGTAGGTGGGATTCATGAAGATTATGAAGCCGGAGATATTACCGTGGTTAATGATCATATCAACTTGCACTATGATAATCCCCTGTTGGGGCATAATGACGAACGGTTGGGTCCAAGGTTTCCTGATATGACTGATGCGTATGAACCCTCGATGATTAAACTGTGCCATGAAATCGCAGACGAGCATAGCATTACATTACATGATAGTGTGTACGGAGGGCTACCCGGTCCAAATCTCGAAACTAAGGCGGAGTATAATTACCTGCATATCATAGGAGCTACTGTTGTGGGCATGTCAACGATCCCCGAAATATTAGTCGCAAGACATATGGAACTATCATCCTGTGTACTGACTGCTGTAACCAACAAATGTTTTCCGATATCTGCCATCAAAAAAGTTACCCATCAAGAGGTCATAGATGTTGCAGAGCAGGTGGAGCAGAAGATCACTCCTCTGGTAAGTGAATTGATCAAAAGATTATAATCGATCCTTGTGGAAGAACAGCATATAAGCGTAGTAGGGGCTCGAGAACATAATCTTAAGAATATAGATGTAGAAATCCCCCGAAACAAGCTGGTCGTAATAACGGGTATCAGTGGTAGCGGAAAGTCTTCATTGGCATTTGACACCATATATGCGGAGGGCCAGCGACGATATCTGGAGACCTTCTCATCCTATGCGAGGCAATTCCTAGGGAAAATGGATCGGCCAGATGTGGAGAAGATAGAAGGACTGAGCCCCGTCATCTCGATTGAACAAAAGACGACAGGATGGAATCCACGATCTACTGTAGGCACAACTACTGAGATTTATGATTTTCTCAGATTGCTATACGCCCGCATCGGTGAGGCGTACTCCTACAATACTGGCAAGCGGATGGTCAAATACTCCGAAGAGAAAATCATCCAAAAACTCTTGAAGGAATATGATGGGAAGAAGATCATGATCCTAGCACCACTGATTCGAGCCCGCAAGGGGCACTATAGGGAGCTATTCGAACAAATGCGAAAGAAAGGATATACAAAAGTTCGCATCGATGGAGACATCAAGGATCTCATGCCAGGCATGCAGGTAGATCGATATAAGACTCACGATATAGAAATAGTCGTAGACCGCATCAAGATTGAAGCCGCCAAGCGAGAACGTATCGCATCCTCGCTGACTATAGCCTTTAAGCTGAGCGATAACTTCGTATTGATATATAATGTAGATACGGATGAGATACAACCGTATAGCAATCAATTGATGTGTCCCGACACGGGTATCTCTTATGAGGAGCCATCCCCTAACACCTTTTCGTTTAACAGTCCATATGGATCGTGTCCGCACTGCAATGGACTCGGTCAGCTCAATGAGGTGGATCTCGAAAAAGTCATCCCCGATGATTCGATGACGATCAATAATGGAGGCATAGTACCATTAGGGGAGGCAAGAGAGAACACCACTTTCAAGCAACTCCGCAAGCTTGCAAGAGAATATAAATTCACCCTATCCACACCCATCAAGGATATTCCTG
>CAZJTO010000545.1:0-1581 GCA_964548935.1 uncultured Saprospiraceae bacterium | reverse complement strand
CTCAAGAAGCATGGTGTCCACACCTGGGCAGAGTTAGGATCATCTAACTTTACAGCGCTCAGAGGAATACTTGACAAAGAAAATCCTACGAGATATCGTATCATCGATCCTAAGACGTGGCCGGCACAAGCTAAACTAGCACATGAAGGTGAGTGGGATCAGTTGATTGCTATGCAAAAACAACTTGATTCAGGACGTTCTGGAGGAAGTGATCATGAGACAGACTCCAAGGTTGAGAAAATGCTTATCAAACTAGGCGTGCTCAAAAGATGGAAGCAAGATGATCTGAAAGCAGTGGAAGGAATCGGACCAAAGATCGAGGGACTTCTAAAAGCTGATGGCATCGATACATGGAGAAAGCTATCTAATGCTAATGTGACTACTATTCAAGAAATTTTGAATAAGGCAGGTAAGCGATATAAGTTAGCTGATCCAGGCACATGGCCAAAACAAGCAGGAATGTGCGCAGATGGTAAGTGGGACGAGCTGACTGCATACCAAGATGAGCTCAACGGAGGAAAGTAAAATTTAATCCGTCAATGATGTAAGAGAGGTTGATCTTCATAAGGAGATCAGCCTCTTTTCTTTTTGGTTAGAACTTGAAAACCGCCTGCTGATAGATCTCTTCATTAATATGCACAAGCATGCGGTATTTACCATCCGGTATTTCTGTCATATTCAACTCAGTGCTATAGGTGCCGACTTGAGCAATTTCTGGCAGCCAAACTTTAACCATTTTATGCTGCGTGTCATATAACTCAAGGGCCACAATGGACTCTTCACTTAGGTTGAGTTGTACGAACACCTCTTGGGTGGCTCTATCGTAACTACTGATAAGTTGATAACTGGTATCTATGTTAACTGCATCGATAGTTCTGAGTATTGGAGGGTAAATTTCGGAGGCCGACAGTTGCATGCTTGACATCAGGACAGCAAGCATTATTAGTAAATTGCTCATATTCATACATATCTGGGGGGATATGCCTCGAAAGTATGAAGCTGCCATTGCATGAATTGCACAACGGCCTATGTATATTAAGTATTTATCTCGGAGAGATATACAATGCTCTTGATCTCATTAGGTTATGTATCGGTATTTTGCTCTTTGACGAGCATCTTAATCTTAAAGTGGATCGCAGCATACAGTAAAGTTACAAATGGGCTTAAGTAATTAAAGATGGCGTAGGCAAAATATTCTAAAGTGCCGACCCCTAATACTCCCGAATGATAGGCTCCACAGGTATTCCATGGCACTAGCACTGATGTCACCGTACCAGAATCTTCCAGTGTACGACTTAGATTAACAGGATGCAATCCTTTTTCTTCATAAGCCTTAGAAAACATCTTACCTGGCACAACTATAGCTAAGTACTGATCCGATGCAGTTAGATTAATAGCGAGGCAACTGGCCACTGTAGAAGCAAACACACCAAATACTGAATCTGCCAAACTCAATAGGGCTGCACTGATTCTTTCTAAGGCACCAATGGCATCCATAACCCCTCCAAATACCATCGCACACATAATCAACCAGATCGTACCGAGCATACCGCTCATGCCTCCTGAAGTAAACAGATCATT
>CAZJTO010000544.1:0-1594 GCA_964548935.1 uncultured Saprospiraceae bacterium | reverse complement strand
CTCCTGGCTTGATCAATTTGCGACTGTAGAATTTCATTGTCTTAGGGATTCATTGTTGCTAAAGGTAAATGCGTTTTGCGATATGTTGAGTCGTATGATCAATAGTTTATTTTAGAGCTGACCTACTTTGAACTGAATGTCCAGATATTTCAAATCTCGACTGTTTAGCTGGGACCCTAATCATCTCAGTACTTATCGCTATTTTGAGAAGATAAAACCTAACGCTTGCAAAATAACCAAGATAAAAGCTCACAGGAACTATCCGCATGGTTAGATAAGATACAGATAGAGAGCTGGCAACTCGAGCTGATCCTCTCTGGTTTTGTCATATTCCTCTTGCTGGCAGGCCTGGAGCCATACCATGCACTGCATGATGATATTGTCGATTTAGGTAGGCAGAGCATTGCCCTGACGATTATAGAGTTGCCATACCATGTGTTTCGAGCGGCCTATTATGCGCTTATTGTAGCTACCGTGTTTCATGTATTTCTACGAGGGCTATGGATCAGTACGATTGGTCTAAGGAGTGTGTCAGGAGATATTGAGTGGGATAAGCTCAAGCTAACTGACCAGTTTGATCGGTTTCTCCAGAAGAAGATACCTTCTTTTGACGGATATGTATTGCAGTTAGATAAGCTATGCAGTATCTCGTTTGCCTATATGTTTCTATTGGTGTTCTCGATACTGTCAGTGGGAAGTTTCTTATTGGTAGCGATTGCACTTCAACTCTCTACAAGGGTGGCGCTTGGTCATGATATCTTTAATGACAATAGTGGGACGAGCTTAGACGATATAGTCCTGATCACATATTTTGCTTTGGGGTTTATCTATATGCTAGACTTCATCACTTTTGGTTGGTTTAAGAGATTTAAGACTTGGGCTAAGCTGTATTATCCGATCTATCGCTTTTTTGGGTTTGTCACCTTTGCTAATGTTTATAGACCTCTGTACTACAACCTCGTCGATAACAAGTTAGGGCGTAAGTTGGCGATTAGCATCCTGCCGTTCGGTATCGCCATAATCACCTTGATGTCGTTAAGATATACAGGAAATGCGTATATGTCGTCTTCTTATTCTCAGGATCATTGGTATCTGTATGACTATTACGAGGACAATGCTTCTGGCGAGGTCGTTACGGGTTCGTGCAGCATACAGTCTCAGGTAATCGGTGATAATTATATCCGATTATTCGCCCCATATACACCAAAGGATCACGATGAGTCGCTTGGGCATTTTTGCCCAGATGTAGAGCCAGGCCATTTTACCGGCTTCAAGACTCGAGGTGCGTTTAGCGCTGGTCAAATCAATAATCCAGAGTCCGATACAGAGCAATTACTGGATTGCATGGAGCAGTTATGGCGTGTTACGATAGATGACAGCACCTATACGGAGGTCAATTTCAGGTTCTACTATCACCCCCTACGAGAACAGTATGGCCTCTTGGCGATGATCCCGATTCATGAGCTGGACCTAACAGAACATTTTATCCGAGTAGATCGACAGCGCTACCTCGACGACGAGATGAAGTGGCTTGATGGCCAGAACCTGTGGTTCTATAAGGAGTGAGGGTAGGAATTGATGGGATTGGGAGATT
>CAZJTO010000543.1:0-1595 GCA_964548935.1 uncultured Saprospiraceae bacterium | reverse complement strand
CATCCATATTAAAATCATCTACTTTGTTTTTCCATATCTCACATTCAGCTATTAAAGTTGTATAATCAAATTATATCTTAATATCTTAAAATGAGCAGAACCACTGTTGGGTGGAAGTTCAGCCTAGGCTCAACTGCAATTGAAAAATCAGTTTAGTGTACAAATACTAAATACTATGAAGAGATGTTATTTGTTGATATTTATTTCGCTTTTTGGCTGTAAGAGCAATGACGTGCAGGAAGTCCTTCTTGATGATTTCCCTTGGTATATATCATTACATGATAGTTTGCTTTATCAAATTGATTTAAAGAATGAATTGCAGGACTATTCTAATTTGAGTAAATCAAGTATTTCAGAGAATACTAAGTATTTGTGTTATATGGCAGATCTTAATTACGTCAACAATGAGACCTCTACTGCGAGAGAATTACTAAATAGTGCATTAAAGAATGACAGCATTGGAGTAGTTCAGAATTATTTGCAACCTATTTATAAATATTTAGTCCGTGATAGACCTGATAGGAGAAAGTCCATACCGCCAATAGTAGACTATGACTTCGATCACTTTGTTGAACTGTACCATGATAATATAAGCACCGAATTAGATTATTATGAATTGTTTAGCAACTTGGCTACTTGTAGGATTAGACTTTATGATCAATGGTATAGAGTACCTAGAAGAGAATTTGTCATGGATAAACAGGACGAGTTAGACTCACTGACACAGGTATTAATGGATGACTATTTTTTAGATACTGATATATCACAACTTGAACATTCGAGAAGTACGTTTTCTGCGGTTATTTTACATTCTAAAGACTGTGATTGGTCAAAAAAATGGATTTTAAAATATTTTGAGAGCTTCAAAGATCGTGACTTCATGAAGAGGCAGTTAACGCATTATCTATGGAGAAGTGAATGTCGTGATGTTTTAGAAATAAAGGAGATGATCGAAAATCGAATTGACCAACTTCAATAGCACGAACGCAACTATGAAATGAACTAATTTCTAGAGAAGTATTTTAGATATTAACCCTTTGAAAAAATATAGGTCTCATAGTCAACAGCAGGAAAATACCTGGCTGGATCAAGTAAAGTGCCGCTATGTTCAACTTTGAGGCTGACGTTGTAGCTGCTATCCCTCTGAAGGTTTAATAGAGCAATCGTATCACCCTGTTCAACAATATCATCAGTTGCAACAAAGATTGTGTCATAATTAGATAAGAGTGATATTGTGATTGAGGAACTATCTAAGTTCGATATACTAATGCCTTTCTTGTTAAAACACAAAGTACATTCAGAATTTAGCTCAATGATTTTGATCCTACCTGTCGTTGGTGATATTATAACTGGAGAACCAATAAAATCAATAGTGGTATGTTCTCGATAAGCTAATTCATCAAGAATTGGATGAGAGATTATACCGAAAGGAGAAATTTCAACGATAACACTAAAGAAAAAAGGTAATAAATATTTTGTCATACTAAATTTTCTTAGGTGCCAATGCATCTTTGAGCAAATCTCGAGATTCTACTTCTAAGTGTAAGATACTAGATACTCACCTACCCAAACAAGGTCCCTTCCCTTTTAGGGGG
>CAZJTO010000542.1:0-1613 GCA_964548935.1 uncultured Saprospiraceae bacterium | reverse complement strand
CCACTTAATATGATCTTGGACGATGGTGGTGATCTCACTAATATCGTACTTGATAATCATCCAGAACTTGTAGACGGAATCAAAGGACTTAGTGAAGAAACCACAACAGGCGTCCACAGACTCTACGAAAGAGAGATAAACGGAACACTTGCATTACCAGCAATCAATGTTAATGACTCAGTGACCAAGTCAAAGTTTGATAACAAGTATGGTTGTAAAGAATCGTGTGTCGATGCGATACGCCGTGCAACAGATATCATGATGGCAGGCAAAGTTGCTGTAGTTGCTGGATATGGTGACGTTGGGAAAGGTTCTGCTGCTTCGCTCAGAGGTGCTGGTTGCAGAGTAATTGTAACCGAGATTGACCCAATTTGTGCTTTACAGGCAGCTATGGATGGTTTTGCTGTAAAGAAAATGTCCAATGCACTCCCAGAAGCTAACATTATTGTGACAGCGACTGGAAACAAAGATGTCATCAATGAGGAGCACTTTAAGATGATGAAGGATAAGACCATAGTGTGTAACATTGGCCACTTTGATAATGAGATCAATATGGCTTGGCTCAACAAGGAGCATGGAAGTAGCAAGATTGAAATCAAACCACAAGTAGACAAGTATGTCGTAGACGGTAAAGACATTATTGTACTCGCTGAAGGAAGATTAGTAAACCTTGGATGTGCTACTGGTCACCCTTCATTCGTCATGTCTAATTCATTTACTAACCAGACTCTGGCACAATTAGAACTTTGGGAGAATTCCGATAAGTACGAAAACAAAGTATATACCTTACCGAAGCACCTCGATGAGAAGGTAGCCTATCTTCACCTCGAAAAAATCGGAGTTGAACTTGAAGAATTATCAAGCGAGCAGGCTGACTATATCAACGTCCCCAAAGCAGGACCTTATAAGCCAGAATATTATAGATATTAAATCATCACATCAATTCATTTAGATTAACGTTAAGAAATGCCATACTTATTTACTTCTGAGTCCGTATCCGAAGGACATCCCGATAAAGTAGCAGACCAGATTAGTGATGCACTAATAGATCATTTTTTAGCCTTTGATCCTAATTCTAAGGTAGCATGCGAGACACTCGTCACAACAGGACAAGTCGTTCTGGCAGGTGAGGTTAATACAGACACCTATTTGGATGTACAGACTATAGCCAGAGATGTAATCCGTAAGATTGGATATACTAAGGCTGAGTACATGTTTGAGGCCAATTCTTGTGGAGTGTTTAGCGCAATTCATGAGCAGTCATCTGATATTAATCAAGGTGTGGATCGCAAGGCAGCTAATGATTTTGAGTCTAAGGCCAATGCTCAAGGTGCTGGTGATCAGGGCATGATGTTTGGCTACGCTACAACAGAATGTGAGAACTATATGCCGATGCCACTTTATCTATCTCATCTCATACTCGAAGAGTTAGCTGAGGTGCGTCGAGAGAATAAACGCATAAAATACTTAAGACCTGATGCCAAGTCTCAGGTGACCATAGAGTATTCTGACACCAATAAGCCTCTAAGGATTGACACGATTGTTGTCTCGACACAACATGATGATTTTGCGGAGGATGAAGAGATGCTTGCCAAGATTAAAAAAGACATAGT
>CAZJTO010000541.1:0-1613 GCA_964548935.1 uncultured Saprospiraceae bacterium | reverse complement strand
GACTCGCTGAGACACATCAGATCTGATACCTTTTTCTTTCTCTTCTACAAGACTGAATAGCCCCCGAAGAGCTGACTCAGTGACGTGGTCATCTAATCGCGGATTAGCGTCTGCAAGCAATGGTATCTTGTTATAGGCATTCACGGCATCCTCCCAATAGGTTACAGCATTAAACTTCTCTAGAGACTCTAACAACTCTGGTTGAAACTCATCGTAGAGCTGATTAAAAGTCTGGGCTTGTAAAAACTGAGTCGCCGCATCAGGTTCACCAGTTAGGATGCTTAGGGCATCATTGATTGTTATGCCTTTTATAGCATCCAAAAATATTGGCCCTGCTTTAGTTGCGGCGTCTTCAGCAGCTCGATTGATTCTTTCGAGGACGATGTTCTCAACATTGCTGAAGCCAGGAATCACCTGTAGCTTATCGGTAACCTGTCTTGCTTCCTCTGGAAGAAGAATCTTGTAGGCAGATTTGAAGTATCCGTCTTTCGCTGAGAGAAAGTCAACCGCATCGCCTGTTCCAAGATTGAGGGCTTCCTTGAGGCCATTAGAGATATCAGCGTTACTAAGTGGCGCCTCAATTAGATCTTCTAAAGATGCTGGGCAAGCCATGAATGTGAGACTAAATAAAAGAGGTAATAAATATTTCATATGAAGTATGTGATTTTTAGAGATAACGAGTAGGTGTTAATATGATGAGTTAGACGAATGTTAAACGGCTATAGTCACCTGAGCCTGACCCACTTTACCTTTTAACGGAGGATTAGACTTGCTAAGTGTTATAACGACCTTTTGTACTATGGGATCCGAATTCTTGATGGCAGTCGCCATATCATAGGCTAGCCCCTCGAGCAACTGATATTTCTTCTGCATATGGTCGGTGATGATTTTATGTGCGAGCTCATAATTATAGGTATTGTCAATTTGGTCATTGGGGTCCTTATTCAAAGCGATATCGATGTCTACGTCCACTTGAAAGTTATTGCCAATGCGTCGTTCAAAATCGTAATACCCGTGGTAGGCATAAAATTTCATGTCCTTCAGTGATATGGTTGCCATCAAGTTCTTATTTAAAAGTTTGG
This sequence comes from uncultured Saprospiraceae bacterium, assembly GCA_964548935.1. Classification (GTDB taxonomy): domain Bacteria; phylum Bacteroidota; class Bacteroidia; order Chitinophagales; family Saprospiraceae; genus GYS-P2D. Next base: position 531 of record CAZJTO010000541.1, on the reverse strand, counting down.
CGCAAGATAGTTCAACAGAGCCAATATTATGATGATGAAGAGAGCAGAGAGTTTGTAAATTTATAATCAATAAATATATCAGTATGAGCCCTGTTGACTATCTTAAAAATGCGCCAACCATGCTTAAAAATCTAAGCGCAGCAGCTGAACCAAGTTTTGGATTAATGACGCCACAGCATATGGTAGAGCATCTGATATGGGTGACTAAGTCGTCGATTAAAGACATGGGACCACCACCTCCTATGGAGGAGATACCTGTTGGTGCCCAGAAGTTTATGAAGTTTATCAATTCTGGCAAACCGTTGAAATATATGCCATCGGATAAGACTAAGGCTGACCTGCCAGAATTGCGCATGCATTCGCTTGGTGATGCGATCTCCGAGCTAGAGAACGCCGTAGATAGAGTAATCAATGACTATAACAGCAGAGGCGACAAGCCGTACTACAATCCAATGATGGGGATGATAGCTCCAGACATGATGTTGTCATTTCATATGAGACATTACCAACATCATCTGGAAGCGCAGTTTG
>CAZJTO010000540.1:0-1618 GCA_964548935.1 uncultured Saprospiraceae bacterium | reverse complement strand
ATAAAGAGGTCATCACATAGTGTATGGACATATTGCTGTGATCTTTTTTGACGATATTATAGACAGCGGTCAACAGGATAGTCAGCGGAATCAAAAACTCCACTAAGCCTGCATCGATGGTTACAATACTTAGTGCTGATAGAGCTAGGGTTAGACTGTGACCCAGAGTGAATGCAGTCACCAGAACGAGTAGCTTGCGCCATTGGCCAATGGAGAATATCGCGCATAGCGTAACGATAAATAAAATATGATCATACCCTTGAAAATCAAGTATATGCTCAAATCCCAGTTGGAGATAGGTCTTAAACATGATGCAAAAATAATTATCTGATTAATTGAAAGGTACCAACTTCATCAATTGGGGCACCATTTATTAATGCGCCCTTAAGATGAAAAACATATACACCCTGCTCGCTTTGGTCGCCACTTGGGGTCCTGCCATTCCATCCTTCATCTAGCTCTCTCGCCGTATAGAGGAGTTCTCCCCACTTACTATAGATGTTGAGATGCTCAATAAAATCGATGCTTTGGCCTAAGGCAGAGATGATGAAGTTGTCATTGATACCATCATCATTGGGCGAAAATGCATTTGGAGTATATATGCGCAGGTCCTGATCTACCCGAACATTGAGCGTATCTTGAACCAGACAGTCTGCCTCGGATCGTGCCAAGATGATCAGCTCCGAATCTTCGAAAGGCAGAAATATTAGGTTGACGGTATCGGCTAAACCTGGAGGTGCTGTGATGACGGTGGTATTTGTGATGATCTCATTGGATATAATTTCTATCTCAATTTCTTCACCAAGTGATATGTCTAGATCAGGGCCTATGGATGCTACGAACTCCTCAGGATCACGTAAGATGATTTCCTCTTCTAAAAAGCAACCAAAACGATCGATCACACGAACAATGTGCGTACTCGCAGGTAATTCATTGGCAAGAGTTCCTGAAAATTCTTGTCCACCTACTTCGATAAAATAAGGAGGGAACCCATTTGAGACATTATTGGCCTCAATCGTACCTGTAGAGGTGCCAAAACAGACGGGGTCTCTTGGTACAATATCTGCCGCAATAGTAGCTCGTGCTATGGTATCTATAAAGTAGGTGATGATACTATCGCATCCAAACTGAGAAACCAATTCCTCTACGAATACGCCGGGTTCCGTAATCGTGAAACCTGTGATATCTAATCCTGTGCCACCACATATTGTATCTATAATCTCAAAATTCCGTTGCGGAGCGCTAATCGTCACAAATTCTGAGAAAAATCGACACTTCTCATTATCAAAATTGTCCTCACCTCCAGCGAAACTTAATCGATAATTGTGCGTACCCTCAGCCAAATTATCAACTGACAGGGTATTCTCATTTGCTCCCAAAATGGGTATCCATTCGTTATCCTCGAGCTCTTCCCATTGAAAAAATGGATCATCTAAATTTTGATTGGATTCGAGCTCTGCCGTGAGCAGTAAGGGATTGTCTTCTTGGCAAAAAATGCTATCGATGGCATTAGAGGTGATCACAGTCGGCGGGCCACAAGCTCTGAATCTTATGTTGTCAAGGGCTAAGTCATTACCTATACCTCCAGGAGCATTGTTCATGAGAGATAATTTCACAG
>CAZJTO010000539.1:0-1624 GCA_964548935.1 uncultured Saprospiraceae bacterium | reverse complement strand
CCCTGGCTCATTAATATCTCTGTATAATCATTTATTAATCCTGTGGTACGATATACCGCGGCTTCAGCTGCATAGGTTCTCACCGCTTGCTCTGCAATCTTTGATTTGATGGCTCCGAAGCTGGATATCGCTCTACCGAATTGGATGCGTTCATTGGCATATTTTATTGATATGTCAGCCAATCCTTTAGATCCTCCCAATGCAAACGGTCCAATCTTATATCGCCCAGCATTTAAGACGTTAAAGGCAATTAAGTGGCCTTGCCCTTTTTCTCCCAAGAGATTCTCTACGGGTACGTTTACATTTTCGAAAAACACTTGTCTTGTTGATGATCCTTTGATTCCAAGTTTTTTCTCCTCTGCACCTAGGGTCAATCCTGCCATGCCTTTCTCCAATATGAAGCCAGTGAAGTCCTTTCCGTCAATTTTGGCAAATACGATGAATACATCGGCAAACCCGGCATTCGTGATCCACATTTTTTGACCATTGATCACATAGTGTGTGCCCTCATCATTGAGATCTGCACGGGTCTTAGCCGCCAGAGCGTCTGAGCCCGAACTTGGCTCTGTCAGGCAGTACGAGGCTACTTTGTCACCTGATATAAGTCCAGGAAGATATTTTTGCTTTTGTTCTTCAGTACCAAAGTATAGTATCGGCAGCATCCCTATGCCCGTATGCGCTCCTATGGTTGTCGAAAATGCTCCTGTCGGCCCGATCGCTTCGAGTACAAGAGAATTCGTATTGGGGTCCATTTGCATGCCACCATATTCTTCTGGCATATGGGTGCCAAGTATGCCAAGGTCACCGAGTTTCTTAAGCAATACTCGATTGAGCTCAAATTCCCCGTGCTCCATTCGATCAGCAACTGGCTCGAATTCATTTTTTACAAACTCCTCAACCGTTGATTTAATCATCTTGTGCTCCTCCGTTAGATTTTCGGGCGTGAAGATTTCTCCATCATATCCCTCAATTAGGAAGTGGGCTCCTTTCTGTAGTTTTATTGTTGTCTCCATATTGCTTATTTTACTCTTGGTATATTATTTAACGCTGATTAAACCTATATCAGTATTAAAAGCACACAAATATAAAATCAAAAACTATACTAAGAGTTTAATTAATTTGCGACTATTAACCTCATATGTCTATTTGTGGGCTAAATTTTATATTTAGAGTATGACACCACAACAAGTCATCGGCAGAAAAGGTGAAGAACTCGCTCAAGCTTATCTGAAAGATCAAGGATATGTGATCAAAGAAACAAATTGGTCATTTAGTCATGCTGAGATAGACATTATCGCAGAACAAGAGGGTGTGCTGGTTTTTGTGGAGGTAAAGACTAAAACATATACATACTATGGTGCGCCTGAAGAATCAGTCGATGCTAAAAAAGAGCGCTTAATCTGTGACGCTGCCGCGTCATACATGGTCAAAAATAATCATGAGTGGGAATTTAGATTTGACATCATTTCTATTCTGTTGACGAGAGACACACATGAATTAAAACACTTTGAGGACGCTTTTTTCCCTGGTATTTGAATGACATTGTCAACAGACGAAAAAACACCTGCGACACTCTTTCAATAAATGCATAAATGAATTACATTTGCAGCCCTAATTAAAAAGT
>CAZJTO010000538.1:0-1624 GCA_964548935.1 uncultured Saprospiraceae bacterium | reverse complement strand
TAATCAAGGTACTGTAGCTGCGGCAGAAGTGATGATTTTTGATCACATCCCAGCAGGTTTGGATTACATTGATGATGCAGCCCTGAATGCAGGATGGACTTTGGTGAACCCTACATTACTATCATTTACTCACGATGGAGTTCTTGATGTTGGAGATAGTATTGTCGTTAGGGTTTATATGACTCCTAATGGTAATGATTTATCCTTGGAAGGTCTAACCAATATTGCTGAGATTGGCTCTGTCATTGATTTATTAGGAAGAAATATAAGTCAATTCGATATAGACAGTACACCAGACGATACTGTAGACAATGACAATGGAGGAGAGTTTGAAGGGGACACAGATGGTACAATAAACGGCGAGAACGGAGATGAGGATGATTCGGATCCAGCAGCAGTTTGTACAGCTATTCTGACATGCCCTGAGGATATAAGTACAGGTAGCTGTTTTGTCGAGCCATTTAGTACAGCACTGGAGGCTGGCTTAGTGGTAGGTTGTAATCAATTAGATGTTGATCTAAGCTTTGAAGATGAAATACTACCTGCAGAATGTATTGGGGGAGACTTTCACTCCGAACGCACAGTAATTAGGAATTATACCTATACCTCTGCAAATGGTGTTTTCATGGAAACTTGTCCGCAGGAAATAACTTATGAGTTTACAGAATGTAATCAGGTGACGGATGCGGGTAGAATAGGAATCAATGGAGAAAGTCTCTTGTTGATACCAGGTTCAGGATGTGCAGTTCCAGCCATACTGCCTACGGAAGAATTTGTAACATCTGGTTGCAATGACTTAGTAGAACACATGTGGTTAGTATCTACACTAGAGAGATCTAATGGCGCACCATTTATTCCAAACACTTTAAATACTGGTCCAGAAGGCTCTGGAGCTATCTGGGAAATTATCGATGGGGAAACTGGGGAAAGTTACCAGCCTTTAGCAATTAGCCAAAATACATACTTCGTAAGATGTACTCGCAGCATTAGCTGTTGTAATTTCGTCGAAACGAATATTATAGGCTACCGCATAGATGAAACTGCTGAGTGTCCTGAGATTCCAGGATTGCCGTCTGAGTTGATTTCAGATTGCGAAAATGAAATCGTCCTTAATGCGATCGATGACAATATGGACAATGGTGAAAATATCGAGTTCCAGACTAATCGAACTATTGAGGCAACTAACAAAGTAGGAAACGGTGCCAACATAATCTACAATGCTAAGCAAAGTACGATCTTGCACCCAGGTTTTGAAGTAGAGCTTAATGGTCTACTCGAGATCAAAACTGAAGGTTGTAATGACTAATTAATTAGCAATATTAAACGTGAAGGAACATATTTAGATGATTACCCTATCATTTGAACGTGTTCCTTCACTTACATTACCGCAATATTTAAAGCTAAGAATTAAATGGGCGTTAATTTGACAACTACAACCAGAGATACATTTGATTGGGTAAGAACAGATGTCCATATCACAATGAGAGAATTAGAAGTACTAGTCCTATTAAGTAAAGGACATACAACTAAGGAAATAGCAAAGCAACTTTTCGTATCAACCCATACCATCGAAAGCCATAAGAAAAACATGATCCATAAACTGGATTCGCGCAATACCATAGAT
>CAZJTO010000537.1:0-1627 GCA_964548935.1 uncultured Saprospiraceae bacterium | reverse complement strand
TTTTATCAAATTGCTCAGAGATCCCAATAAAATCTATCGACTCGAGATTTTTGAGAGCTTCTTCTATACCCCTTTTAGGACGATACCCTAGTTGACGAGCTTGTAAGGAGCCCTCTCTAACAAGATATGTATCGACAACTTCATCTATGGACATCCCGGCGTACATCCTATCTTTTTTTCTTAGGTATATAATCGCTGATTTCACTCTTTTGACTGGATCTCTAAGGAACGTTAAGGTATTTGGTTTATGAGCTGTAAAATGCCGCATAACTGCCCAGCCGAAATGTCCTATCAGCAGTCTTTTGCCATTATGGAATAATTGATCCTTTTGCTTATTGAAATCCTTCCAACCATAATACTTAGATCGCTGCTTGACAGTCAGCTCGTAGTAGTTGGGATATATTTCAGCCTGCTCAAAATAGTCATATAGCATGAATCTAAATGTAGTTCCTGCTGTCTTAGGGATATGCAGAAAATAGTACCACTCCTGTTCAGAGCGATTGAAGCCGTGACTTCTCAATAACGATATCAGATGATCTGATATATAACTTAGTTTCTTCAAGTTTTGCTTCTCCTTGTCTTATCCAAATTCAGTATGACCATTATTAGACAATCAACCATTAAGAACTCCTTTAAAATAATCAAAGGTCTTAGCGAAGCCCTCCTTTCGACTCACCTTAGGTGTCCAGCCTAATAATTCCTTCGCCTTTGAGATGTCTGGCTGCCTTACTTTAGGATCATCTTTAGGCAAATCTTTATAGACGATTTTGGATGTAGTTTGAGTCAAGTTTACTATTTCTTCAGCCGCTTGCTTAATACTGATCTCTACAGGATTACCAATGTTAACAGGATACACATAGTCGCTGTGTAAAAGCCTATATATACCTTCCACTAAGTCATCGACATAGCAAAACGACCTGGTCTGACTGCCATCCCCAAATACTGTGATGTCACGACCTTCTATAGCCTGTGAGAAAAAAGCAGGCAAGGCTCGCCCATCGTTGACACGCATACGAGGTCCATAGGTATTAAAGATTCTAACTATTCGGATGTCAACATTATGATAGGTGTGATAGGCCATGGTCATGGCTTCCTGAAACCTCTTGGCTTCATCATATACCCCACGTGGTCCAATGGGATTGACATTACCCCAATACTCCTCTGTTTGTGGGTGCACAAGAGGGTCCCCATAAACCTCTGATGTTGAGGCTATCATAAAAGTGGCACCCTTGGCCTTCGCCAAGCCCAAGAGATTGTGTGTACCGAGGCTGCCTACCTTGAGTGTCTGAATCGGCATCTTGAGGTAATCTATAGGACTTGCTGGAGATGCAAAATGCATGACTGCATCGAGCTCGCCAGGGACATGTACAAACTTAGTTACGTCGTGATGATAAAAACTAAATTCCTCAAGCGGCATCAAATGAGAGAGGTTATCCATATCACCGGTAATGAGATTATCCATGCCGATCACATCATACCCTTCTGCTATCATCCGATCACACAGATGTGAGCCCAAGAATCCTGCCGCTCCTGTTATTAATATTCGCATTCGCTCAATAAATGAAAAATGTTCAATTAAGAATTATAAATGTTTTATTCGCATTCGCTCAATAAATGAAAAATGTTC
>CAZJTO010000536.1:0-1640 GCA_964548935.1 uncultured Saprospiraceae bacterium | reverse complement strand
CAAGGTGGTCGCTCTGTTCTCTGATATGAGTTGATTCTCATCAAGATATCTTAGCGCATAGAATTTTTATTTAACACCACTTTGGTAGTAGCCGATAGTGTCTAATAAGTCTATTGTAGGTGACTGATCACGCTTATTTCAAAGGTAAATGTGATCTGCACTTATAGTTGCTCTCATTGGTCTATTCATTTGCCTGACAATAGGCTCTGAATTAGTTATCGTTAACTTGTGTTGTTGAGGTCCCTCCAAAAGCATAGGTAAGATGAACACCTATAGATATATCGTAAACATCGTTTATAACTCCACCGCTTATAGGAGCTCTTAATAAGACTCCAGGTTTCAATTGACCAGCATTATAAGTGAATGAAGTAGATATTTGCCTTAACACTCTGTCATCAAAATCTACATTGCTTTCTGTAATTAAAGTGGAGGTTGTAATCCCCGCATTGATATCGATGTCCGGAGTTCGATAACCACCTATTAAATTTAAGTTTAGTAATAATTCGGTATCTGTATCAGAAGAAATCAATAGTAACAATTGTGGTCTGAATCGATAATACAGTCCTAAATAACTATTTGATTCCAAGTTGTAGCTAGATTCGATAGAAAAAGTACTGGGAATTGAAGATGTAAGTCTCTCTGTGAAGTCTGTTACAGTAGATATGCTTGATGCAGCTAAATTGTTGTCCCCTAAGGTCGGAAGACGAAACTTGACTTCAAAGTAGTTGGATGTATCAAAGTTTCTGAATTGATAGCCTACTCCTATATTGCCTATTGCTGTGTTAGAATCAAAACCAAAACTTCCGCCTAAACGAGAAAATGGAATTTCTACAGCAATCTTCCCTTGGTTTCCGACTCTAAATTCCCCAGCTAAAAAAGATGCGAAGGTGAAAAAGTCTTCACCAAAATCATTTAAAATTGGCCGATTGTATTCTAATCGGACAAAATTATCCGAATTGTAATTATAATGTATGGACTGCGCCGATAACGAAGATGAGCAGATGAGACATAATAGGAGATAGAGCGTATTGTTTTTCATATTTATTTGGTCTGAAGTCATATAATAATAAACAAATCATTTTGTTATTAATCAACATAGTGTCGAGGCATACTTATTAAATTCAAAGAAGTTAATTCAGCACAAGACTAATATATATTATTTTAAATTTAAATTTGTCATAAGTGAACTTGATTACTATCAGTAAACTCATTCTATCTTCTAAACAGTATAGCTATTAAAAAAGACGCTATTAACCAATGCTTCTATCTAAGACATCAGCAGTATGGATAGTATTTCTCTCCTTGGTATTCTTAGTACATCATTTTTGTTTTTTCTATGGTCATTTTGGGTATGATGATATGCATTATGCTAGACTAAGTCATAATCTTCTTAATGGCAATTGGGATATGTCGGATCACTATAGTCATAGGCTTTCAGTGATCAGTCTTACTGCTCTCTCCTACTCCATATTTGGGATAACAGATTTTGCCAGTGGATTCTTTCCATTATGTATGAGTTTGGCAATTTGTCTGATGATTCTCCATGCGCTAAACAGGTATGGATTGTTAATACAATTGATCGGTTTAAGCCTATACTTTATATATCAATGGAACTTATTCTATAGTGATAAACTGATGGC
>CAZJTO010000535.1:0-1646 GCA_964548935.1 uncultured Saprospiraceae bacterium | reverse complement strand
GAGTTTTACGATAAGTGGTTGACCCAGACCCAATATCCTCTGTCTGAAGTGGCACGGAAGCGCATGTTTTATGCCCATATGCATTATAGCTCTGCAGATAAGCATCGGTCTAGGCTCTATCAGAAATATCAATATGCTAAATGGAGGTTATCCAATATGTGAGGAATACAGCTGTATAAGCTGAGAAGCAATAGCAGAAGGAGAAAAGCGATCAAGGACTACTTGACGAATGTCAGCGGGACTGTAGTTGGCGTAATTGTTTCCTACTGTTTCAATAGTCCTTGTAAGAGCAGCAACGCCGATATCTCTGAGCAAGATGCCAGATTGGTGAGTGATGATATCTTCTGCACCGCCATTGTTAAAACTGATTACGGGGATGCCTGTCGCCATAGCCTCAATGAGTATAATTCCGAAGGTTTCTGATTTACTGGGATGTACTAATAGATGAGATTTCTTGAGGAGTTCACTGATTTCTTCTTGGGACCGTTGCCCAAAGAATGTGACAGAAACATTAGCTGACTTCGCTTGCTCTACGAGCCTAGCTTTTTCTGGTCCAGACCCAACTATGCTTAAGTGATACTTCAGGGTAAGGGATTCACACGCTTTGATCAAATTGTCAAAGTTTTTGCGAGGGATAAGGTCACCTATGGCTATTAATTGAAGCTCTTCTGTTAGTCCATCTTTATCCTTTGCAATATTGAAGAGATTGACGTTAATAAAATTTGGAATTACCTGAGCATCTACTCCGTGCTTGGTTTGGATGACCTTAGCCAAGGCCTGTCCTACAGCGACCATGGCATCGGCATGTCTGTAACTCTGGTTAGCGATATTATGATGCGTCTTAGAGAGACGATTTTCTAAGACCTGAGTGGAGTGCTCTGTAATGACATAAGGAATGTCCAATAGTCTCTTTATCTCCATAGCTACCCACCCACCAAGATAAGTATGAGCGTGTATGATATCTGGAGCGCCGAGATGATCAATATATGTAAGCACTTCATTGACAAACTTTTTGCGCCAAGCATTCATCCCAATCTTTCCTTTTCTGGGGATAGACCAATAGCGAGATGTAAACTCATGTTGTCTCTCTGTATATGCCGGCGTGCTTGATCTAAGCAGGTCTTGATAGTTTTGTATACTTATATCAGCGTGTACTAGATCCATATCCAATCCTTCTTGGCGGAGTAGTTCAGTTTGATATTTAATAAAATCGCCATTATGGGGAGACCTCTTGGAGGGATACCACCCTGGGATAATCAGAACCTTTATGTTTTTACTGGAGCGAATCTTGTTCGATTTATTTAGTTTGGTGGCGTGACTCTAAAAGATAGCAAAATAGACATAAAGTACTCAGTCATCATTCCTTACTATCAACAGAAAAACGCTTTAGTTAACTGTTTGCGGGCATTGTCTGAGCAGGTTTATGATGGCGAAATGGAGATCCTTGTCATCTATCATCTTGGAGAAAGCGATGTTAACGAGCTAAAAGCACAACAACCTAACGTTCGATGGGTCGCCAATGACCAAGCGCCCAACCCCTATATATCAAGAAACCTTGGGGCAAGTCAGGCAACGGGCATGCACCTTTGTTTTATCGATAGTATGTGTAAGCCTCATCCTAATTGGCTCTACGAATTAGACTCATA
>CAZJTO010000534.1:0-1652 GCA_964548935.1 uncultured Saprospiraceae bacterium | reverse complement strand
CTTCTGCAGATGTAGTGACAACAGAGACAGTATGTTCTGAGGATCTACCATTTGTGTTTGGTGGACAGAGCTTCACTACAAGCGGCACATTCGTAATTAGCGAAGGCGCATGTGGAGGCAATCAGATCTTGAACTTAACAGTTACACCAGCTTCTGCAGATGTAGTGACAACAGAGACAGTATGTTCTGAAGATCTACCATTCGTGTTTGGCGGACAAAGCTTCACGACGAGTGGAACATTCGCAATTAGCGAAGGTGCATGTGGAGGAGATCAGATATTGAACTTGACAGTAATACCGGCTCCAGCAGTGGTAGCCAGTAACTCAGGTCAATTGTCTTGCGCTAATTCTTCAGTGACACTATCATTCCAGAGTAACGCAACATTCGTTAGCTGGGTAGGTCCTGGAGTAAATACTACGACAGATAGTAATCCTGCAGTATCAGTAGCTGGTACATATACAGTTACAGTAACGACGGCTGAAGGATGTCAGAGTACTGCGATTACAACAGTTACAGAGGATAGCGCGCAAGTGACATGTTCTATAAACAATGTTACAGATGCAGTCTGTGGTGGAGCAAATGGTTCTGCTACGGTAGCTTTTCAAGGAACTCAAGGTAATGTAACATTTGCTTGGACAGGTCCTAATAACTACACAAGTACACTGGCTACACCAAATGATTTGGCTCCAGGTACTTATACTGTAGTTGTAACTGACGGTAGAGGATGTAGCTCGACTTGTACAGTAACAATAGGGGATGGTAATCCACTATCATGTACTATACAGGGTACGGACGCAACATGTGGTACTAATGGAGGTACAGCTACAGCACAGGTTAATGGTGGACAAGGAACGATCACATACTTATGGAGTGATGGTCAGACTACTGCAACTGCAGTAAATCTTGCACCGGGTACATTTACTGTAACTGCTACAGATGGTAGAGGATGCACGACAACATGCACCGTTACGATCGGTGGTGGAGCTATGGCTGATGTATCGATTAGTGGAGGTGGTACAATCACTTGTACTAACCCAAGTGTAGTACTAACAGCTAATACGACTGCTACTCAGATTGCTTGGAGTGGACCTAACGGATTCACAAGTAATCAGGCAACGATTACAGCAACGGTTGCTGGTACATATACTGTGAACGTGACAACGGCAGCAGGATGTACGGCTTCAAGCTCTATTACTATACAAGGTGATAGTGCAACACCAAGTGTCACGGCGACAGGAGGAACATTGACTTGTACAAGTCAATCAGTACAGCTGACAGCGAACTCAACAGTAGGTGGTGTAACATTTGCTTGGACAGGACCTAATGGGTTCTCAAGCAGTGATGCTAATCCTGTAGTGAGTCAGGCTGGAACATATACAGTAACTGTATCGACAGGAGCTGGATGTACAGCATCGCAATCAGTAATTGTAGTAGATGATACTGCAGTTCCTGTAGTAGAAGTGACAGGTGGTTTATTATCATGTGCAACAGGAAGTGTACAACTTGGCGTTGAGACTAATGGAACTGTTGTTGCATGGTCAGGACCTAATGGTTTTGCATCATCGATGACTAATCCAACTGTACAGGTGGCAGGTAGCTACATAGTGACTGTTGTGGGATCCAATGGATGTGAAACTACAGCGACTGCTCAG
>CAZJTO010000533.1:0-1657 GCA_964548935.1 uncultured Saprospiraceae bacterium | reverse complement strand
TTTATACTAAAAAGTGCATCATCATAAGCCGGATTCTGTCCTATAATCAGATTATAGCTCTATCATTTATCTATGCTGCCTACCCCTTTTGACTCAGCCGAGCTAGCTTACCCCCGAAAGGATCAAAATATACGTGGCATTGCAACTCGCAAGGTTTATCCACTACTATCATTGCTGATAGTTGCCGTATGCTCTTACCATACGTTTTCACCCTTACCCAGTAAACTGGGCGGTATAGTTTCTGCGACACTTTCTGTCGATGTAGGATCTCTCCCCATCCCCCACTCTATGTAAGTGGTACGATGCTCTACGTTGTCCGGACTTTCCTCCCCTCATCATTATGAGCAGCGATAGAGTCAGATGCACTGCAAAAGTATCTGTTTATAGAGCGATTTGAGACAATCAGCCAAATAAATCGCCAACGACCATGAACCTCAAACATATTATGACTATTTTTAATATGTAATTGATTTAAGATGAATAACGTAACTCACGACAATCTCATGTCTTATGAGAATGAGGTCGGCACCAGTAAGTGGTACAACAACACTATTATCCTCGGTATCGTAGCCCTACTTTATGTCATAGTAGATAGTACTATACTGTCATTAGGTGTAGTTGGTGGGGTGAGTTATCTAATCATCTGCTTACTTGTTCTCGCTCAAAATGATCGAGTTAGCTCAATAGTAAGCAGTCCAATACGACTATTCATAAGTTCATTCTTGTGGTCTTTTTCATTTATCGCACTCCTCCACAGTATGGAGGCCATATTGCGTTCTGGAAAATTCACCATTCAGTTGATCACGATGTTACATCCTGTCGCATTGATCCTGCTTACCCTATTTATTAGTGCATTCTTGAGTCTATTCAAACAGTCTTATCAGATACGCTCGCGAGCATCATCACTTGGAGTCAACATCAGATTGTGTGCTAGTGCAATTATTGGGGCAGTGATCATCACGACCACGTACACGACACCCGAGCATACCCTATTGACGACAATCTTGCTAGGCGCCTTCTTCCTATTATTAGAAGTATTTTACGAGCAGAAGCAACCCAACATCATCTGGCTTATCCTATGGACGATCATACTCGGATCGTATGTCTCAATATCCATTTTTCATCTCGAAAAGAATATCGTAAAAATTGGGAACCCACCCATATTAGATGCCTTTAGTCTATTCTCTTTGGTATTCTTTATTTGTGGATTGCTCTATGTCCCATTGGCATACTTAAACGATCGGCGAAGCTTTCTACCTAAGTCATGGATTTTTACCTTAAACAATCGATCACTTCTCCGTAATCGCATCCAATTTTCTATTTTGATCACGCTCATTTTTTGCTTTGCCACGATCGGTATCGTATCCTTAGCGCAGATAAGTTCATGGGATTCTAAACATGGAGACACCATGTTTCAACGAGAGTTCATCCAAGCCTTGTTAAACACTTATGTGTTCTTATTCCTCATAGGACTGGTCATATCGATACGACTTTCTGAATACATCCGAAACCCCTTAATCAAACTTGGAGATACCATGCGCCAAGCCAAACTAAGTCAAGGAGATCAAAAAGTACAGTGGGATGGTAATGATGAAATCGCTGACCTCATATGGGAATACAACAATATGATCGAAAAGCTTCAAGATAATGCTGCAGT
>CAZJTO010000532.1:0-1661 GCA_964548935.1 uncultured Saprospiraceae bacterium | reverse complement strand
CGATTTGGCTCGACGATCAGTGGATCGGTGTTTTATTCACATCCTGTCGATGGTACTTTTGAGTTAAATCGGGTTACGACGGTAGGAGGTGTCGAGACTACGCTCAATCAATCGGGATTGCAAAATACCTCACGACTTGGATTTAATAGCACAGCAAGTGCATTTTATGATTTCAACGCATATAATGCGCTCAATACCTCTTTTACCCTTAGGGGATTTGGTTTTGATACAGATGGCAATTTTGAAGGAACACAGCGAGATGCTACAGGAGCGACTTTGTTTTCATTCAATAATGCTAATGTAGGAGATAACCTCTTTAGCGGCTTTGACTGGAATACTGACTATACTAAGAAGTTTGAAGAGGATGAAGGGCGTGAATTGGTCATAGCCTATCAATTGTCCAAAGGAGATCAGGATACAGAAAACGATATTGTCAGCACGGGCTCTTTTGCCGAGTTTGATAGAATCCAAAATATCTTTAATGATGGGGACAACTGGGAAAACACCTTACAAGTAGATTACACGCACCCGCTGCCTAAATCTTTCAAGTTAGAGACAGGCGCTAAGACGGTAATTAGAGATATAACCAGTGATTCGAAATTTTCAGATATCGTTAATGGCGAGGCCGTCCTTGATGCCAATCAATCTAATGTATTCAGATATGATCAAAACGTATTTGCGGGATATGGACAATTGAGCTATACCATTGGCAAATTAAACTTTATCACAGGGCTAAGATATGAGCGCACAGAGATTGGAGGAGCCTTTGATGACAACTCAGGATTTAATTTCACTAATTCGTACGATAACTGGCTTCCTAATTTCACGATTAGTAGACCACTCAAAAATTTCAGGAATCTTAAGATAAGCTATAACAGGAGGATAGAGCGCCCGAGTTTACGCAATGTCAACCCATTCTTTAATAATTCCAACATTACCAATGTGCAGGTGGGTAATCCTCTGCTTGATCCGGAGATCACGGACCAGATCGAGTTATCCTATAATACTAGGGTGGCAGGCTTCAACATATTTGGATCGACCTATTACCGCAGATCAGATGATATTATAGAGGACATATTGGAGATCAGCAATATTACTACATCCAGTGGTGAGGTAGTAGAGCTCTCCGTTGCTACATTTGACAACGTGGGTACCAATAACTCATTTGGCATCAATCTATTTGTCAACAAGACTATTAACAAGCTGAATATTAGATTTGGTGGAGACTTCTTCACTTATGATGGCTCAGGAATCATCAATGGCGAAGTATTGAGTAATCGAGATGTACAGTACCAGTTCTTTGGTAGTGGAGAGTATAGCTTTAGCGGTACTGTCAAGGCTGATTTCTTTACCTTTTCGCGCTCTGAGCAGCCTACACTGCAGGGTAACACCCCAGCGTTTTCTATTGTAGGGGTTGGTTTGCGCAAAGATCTGGGTCCATGGAGTATTGGTGTACGGGTTATTAATCCGATTAGAGAAAACCTCTCATTTAACACTGTGCAAGAGACGCCGAGCTTTTCACAAGTTTCTGGATTTACCACACCGTTTAGATCATTTGGGGTGAATGTGAGATATAAATTTGGCAAGGTAGACTTCCGAGAGAGAAAGAGTAAGATCAAGAATACTGATCAAGGCTCTGGTGAAGGCCAAGGCGGTCAAGG
>CAZJTO010000531.1:0-1666 GCA_964548935.1 uncultured Saprospiraceae bacterium | reverse complement strand
TGTTCACCTCTTCAGCTTATCTACATCAGCCTTAAGCTGCATGACGATCTGGCTGAGCTGCTGTATATCTGACTCCTGTTTTTCCTCTTCATTAGGAAGGCTAAAGCTGATATAGGCCAGACTGCGCCATACTTCTATGAGGCCACTGGTTGCTAAGCGATAAGGCTCATATAGTACGTTGTCGGATTTTAATAATAGCTGTCCATCCTCCTCCTTATATACTCGCTTGTAGACGAGGCCTTGTGCCTGAGTGATGAGGATATGGCTCTCACCATCCTTGATGGTATCCCAGTTTTCTATGTACTCACAGATGACATAGCTGCCGTCAGGTATCGGCAGCATGCTATCTCCCTCAATCTGAAAGAGCCGATAACTCTTATCGGGATATAGCTCGGGTAGTGGCAAGGTAAACTTGGGTAAGTCTCTGATGTAATCAGGGTCAGCATATCCGTGAGTGTAGCCGGCACGAGCGCTGACTGGCACTACGGATATCTGCTCCTGATCTTGCTGGTCTATTACAATAGGGAGTATTCTCAAGGTTTTTCCCTTAGTGTCTACTTGTGGAGTATCAAGACCCTTACTCAGCTCTTGATTGATCAACTGATCCAGAGACAACTCAAATAGGTACGCCATCTTCTGAATCGTCTCAATCTTAGGCTCTGCCCGCTGCTCCTCATACGCTCCGATAATCGATCGTGTGAGCCCCAAGCGCTCCGCCAGATCAGACTGTGTGAACCCTCGTTGCTTGCGCAGATACTTTATATTCTGATTAAGATAACTCATGATAAGACGAATATATTGCTAATTAATTTAGTATGCTACTTTAATTAGTATTTTGCTAATAAAATTGGAAAGGCGGTTGTCTGACCGATTTACTGAGCATAACTTGCTAATATCACATCATGATACAGCGACAAGTCTATCGACTGAAGGCAGGTAATACCAATCGGCTAAAAATCACAACCGAACAGCTATCCCCACCAGGCGCTGACGAAATACAGATCCAAGTCCAAGCTATAGGGCTCAACTTCGCCGATGTATTTGCCATATTGGGATTATATAGCGCTACGCCCGATGGACCATTCATCCCCGGACTGGAGTATGCCGGACAGGTCATAGCAAAAGGCAATCAAGTCACGGCATATAAGGTCGGTGATCGTATCATGGGCGTAACTCGGTTTGGCGCCTATGCCACTCACCTCAACATCAGTCAATCTTATGTTCTGCTCCTGCCTGAGAACTGGAGCAATGCCGAGGGCGCATCCTATCTCGTACAAGTGCTTACGGCATACTATGGCCTCAAGAACTTGGGAAATCTCAACGCAGACCATACCGTCCTAATACACTCTGCAGCAGGCGGCGTAGGGATCTGGGCTAACAGAATATGCAAAGCCATGGGGGCATACACCATCGGCACGGTTGGCAGCAATAAAAAAGTTGAACTCCTCAAAGCTGAAGGATACAATAGCTACATCATAAGAGATAAGCGTACATTCAAACAAGAGCTCACCACCAAACTCCAGGGGCGCCAGTTAGACATCATCATGGAGTGTATCGGAGGTAAGGTGATGACGATAGGGTTCGATGCATTGGGCCCTATGGGCAGACATATCGTGTATGGCTCAGCACACTATGGCAATACCGCCAGTCGGCCCAACTACTTCAA
>CAZJTO010000530.1:0-1667 GCA_964548935.1 uncultured Saprospiraceae bacterium | reverse complement strand
ATGGTGAAGTTGACGATTGTCTGATAGTTGGAGAAGTTCAAGGTGTTGCAGTTGAAGACTTTGACGAGTGTGGTGGAACGATCACAATTACTTGGACAGTAGAGCCAGAAGGTAATTGTGATAGACCAGCAGTGGTAGAGACTTTAGAAATAATAGTTGAACCAGCACCTGAACCAGAAATCACGATTCCAGCTATCGCTGGGCCATTGACATGTGCTGACGCAGCAAGTTTTGTTGCACCAGATGCGACTTTCACCAATGGTGAGACAGGCGCATGTGAGATCAGCGGTACTGTACCTGGTGTAATCGAAGAGAACTTCACACAGTGTGGCGGAACGATTACAATTACTTGGACAGTAGAGGCAGAAGGCAATTGTGACAGACCGGCAGTAGTAGCAAGTGAGGTAATAGATGTAATGCCTGCGCCAGATCCAGTAATCACAGTTCCAGAGTTAAGTGACTTGAGCTGTGGCGAAGCGGATGGCTTTGTAGCACCAGATGCGACTTTCACCAACGGTGAGTCTGGCGCATGTGAGATCAGTGGAGTAGTTACACCTACAGTGGAAAATAATTTTGATGAGTGTGGTGGTACGATTACCATTACTTACTCAGCACCTACAGGTTGTGATAACAACTCAGTGGAGGAAGTAATAACAATAAATGTTGCTCCTGCACCAGAGCCAGTAATTGAAATACCTGAAATAGGAGATTTAACGTGTGCAGATGCTGACGGATTTGTAGCACCAGATGCGACATTTAGCAATGGTGAGACAGGAACGTGTGAGATCAGCGGAACAGTGCCAGGAATTGTAGAAGAGAACTTCACGCAATGCGGAGGTACAATCACAGTAACATGGACTGTAATGCCAGAAGGCAATTGTGATAGAGATCCAGTTGTTGCATCAGTGACTATTGATGTTGCACCTGCACCAGAGCCAGTGATTGATTTGCCAGCATTTACTGATTTAACATGCGGTGAAGCAGATGCTTTTGTTGCACCAGATGCGACATTTAGCAATGGTGAGACAGGATCATGCGAGATCAGTGGAGTAGTGACTCCGACGATCGAGAATAACTTCGATGAGTGTGGCGGCACGATCACGATTACGTATAACGCACCTACGGGCTGTGATAACAACTCAGTAGAGGAGGTAGTAACAATAAATGTTGCCCCAGCTCCTGAGCCAGTAATTACCATACCTGCAATAGCAGATGTAACATGTGATGAAGCATTGACATTTGTAGCACCAGATGCGACCTTCACTAACGGTGAGACTGGAGCATGTGAGATTAGTGGTGTTGTAGAGGGCGTTGTAGAAACTGACTTTACACAGTGTGGTGGTACAATCACAATCACATATACAGTAGATCCTGTGGATAATTGTGATAGACCAGCTGTTGTTGATCAAGTAATAATCAATGTTGCACCTGCACCAGATCCAGTGATTACAGTACCTGCGATAGCAGATCTAACATGTGATGAGGCAGCTAATTTTGTAGCACCAGATGCTACATTTAGTAATGGTGAGACAGGAGCATGTGAGATCAGTGGAGTCGTTTCAGGAACAGTGGAACCAGACTTTGATATGTGTGGCGGAACGATTACGATTACATATAACGCACCTACGGGTTGTGATAACAACTCAGTAGAGGAAGTAGTAACAATA
>CAZJTO010000529.1:0-1672 GCA_964548935.1 uncultured Saprospiraceae bacterium | reverse complement strand
GAGAAAAAATCGTCTTTGCCATCGAGCATGGAGCCATCGTTTTCTTCGAGGACTTGGTGTAAGTCTTTTTTAGGCTTGGCAGCTTCAGCGGCTTCTTCAGCTTTTGCCCTGGCGAGGGTATCGTCGATTTTTTCGTTGATATTTTCATGGAGCTCCTTGCCTCTCTCAACGAGTCGGTCTTTAGTTTCTATCACTTTATTGCCGAGTTCGGCGGTCATCTCCTTGGCTTTCTCAAGATTTTCATTGTTCTCACCAAGGATGGTTTGACCGATTTCTTCGACTTTCTGTGAGCCTTTATTGATGAGTTCTTCTCCTTTTTCGAGAATGTTACTACCGATTTGCTCGGTTTTTTCAGCTACGTTCTTAAGGGTTTCATTCTTGGAAACCATATCTAATGTCCCCTCTGCTTGATGGAGTATCGCATCGCGTAAACCACCAGTTTTTTCTGCTAATCCTTCTCCTACTGTGGATGCCGTTGACTTAAAGGTATCACCAAAATCACTGGCGCGCTCCAAGAGATCTTCTGTGGTTTCTTTGGCTAAGTCCTTTCCTTTGCCCGCTGCAGATTTGCCTAGAGACTCAGCTCCGAAAAATATTTTTTTAAGATCTCCTAAGATTCCCATGAGTAACGTTTTTTTATTCTTTTTATGTAACGTAATATATAGCGGGATGATTTCAGATCAAAGAAATATATTTGATTTTAGATTATACATACTCATCCAAAAGCGCACATGGCTCAAACTGATATACAGAAATCAATACAAGAAACGATCTCAAAGATTGTCCATCTTGATGTGGTGGCGTCGCAATTGAAGACGTCACAGCAAGATCTTGAGCAACAATATGCGACTTTAGAAAAGATGGACAATGAGCTCAACGAAGAGCTCAATGATATCAGTAAATTGGAAGGCTTAAGTACTCGAGCAATCTTTCATAAGATACTGGGGAATAAGGAGCAAAAGCTTGAAAAGGAACGTCAGGAATATCTCGAGTTAACACTTAAGGTAGAAGAAGTGCAAAAGAACATTGACTTGCTCGAGTATGAGGTGAATCTCTTAGAAGCAAAGATGGGAGACAAGTCCAAACTTGAACAACAATTGGTTCAGCTCAAGAATGATCGTGAAAATGAAATCATACATAGCGACCCTGTTCTCCGTCAGAAGATGTTATCACTCAGTCACGAGTTGGAATCCAAATATCAACACAAGAAGGAACTCGAAGAAGCTGCAGAAGAAGGCAAGATCTGTATCAACCTACTGAACCAAATAATTAATCAATTGCAAAAGGTGCGCAGCTGGGGAGGCCCACCGAGTAATCGCCGTGGGCAGATGCAGAGGATGGTTAGACGTGATGCTATCGATCGAGCACGGAACCTCAGTTATCAGGTCAGACATCACCTCAATCTATTCAGACAAGAATTATCGGATGTAGGACTTCAACTATCAGGAGATATTGATGAGCGGCAGTTTTCTGATTTTACGGGTTTTTTCTTCAACAACATCATTACTGATTGGATCATGCAGCAAAAGCTAACTCAAGCTATGCAATCTATCAATGTCACACGAGGTGAAGTGGGGCGTCTCGTCAATCATATCGAGTCACAGGACATGGAGATACAAGCTCAAATCAACCAATTAAGACAGGATCGAGAGAATATCTTGACATCTTAATA
>CAZJTO010000528.1:0-1679 GCA_964548935.1 uncultured Saprospiraceae bacterium | reverse complement strand
GATTGCTTTTCAGATTTCCGAGGATGGCTAATTGGTCAAGGAAATGAAGCATACTATAATGCGATGTCAAATCCAGAAACCTTAGTAATCATAGATCACGATATTGATGATGATTGGGAAGGCTTAAGTTACGTTCCAATGACTTGTTACGAACAGAAGACAAGAAATCAAATGCCGAAAGGAATACAAGAAAACATCGAAATTACTGGAGAAGAGTGGGTTGAAGAAGGAGATGATTTAAAAATAGATACCCTAAACTATGGTTAAAATGGGGTTTTGAATAAAATGAAAAAGTGGATAACAGGCTATAATCATGTCAGATTAGCTATTGCCAAATCCGCCAAAAAAAGTTAATCTATTTACCTTATTCAAGAACGCTAAGATCAGTTGTTATCTATCGAGCGAACAGCTGTCTTTGATAAAAGGGGAGAGGGTTCGCTACAACATAGAATATGGGAAGCAAGCAGTCTTGATGGTATGTGCCGTGCTGAAAAATGTTAACCGATTTTTATCAATGATCTTGGTCTCACTTTTAGTTTGTTGAGTCCCCTAAATTCAATGCAAGCGCTAACCGAGCGAGGATGCCAGGTGGTTACATAACTGTGGATTTCCTACTAGCCCTGCCGAGTCTGATAAAGGAAATTATTTGAGCAAAAGTAATAAACAGAATTTTTGATCAGTTAATAAGAAAAATTATTCAACCCATGAAAAAAATAACTTTAGCTTTTGTAATTCTTTGCCTGTTCTTTATCTCATGTAGTGACGATTCTAATTGTATCAGATGTACGAATGAGCGTGCCACGCCATCGGAAGTAGAGATGTGTGAGGATTCTCCTATTATGTTCCGAGATACCTTAATGAATGACATTACATTTGAGCAATTCCTGCCTTACTTTTTGTC
The DNA here is from genome assembly GCA_964548935.1 of uncultured Saprospiraceae bacterium. GTDB lineage: Bacteria > Bacteroidota > Bacteroidia > Chitinophagales > Saprospiraceae > GYS-P2D. Next base: position 778 of record CAZJTO010000528.1, on the reverse strand, counting down.
ATTGGACTTCGTATGCGAAGGTGGTTAGAAGACCATCTCCTAATGTTGAGAGACAAGATTGTTTCTCATCTCAACCCTACATACAACCAATACCAAAAGACAATAAAAGCCGTAGCGAAAGTTATGGCTTTCTTGTTTTAGAGGGATCTATACCATGACCGTAATCTTCATTATTTCAAGAGAAGGATATAAGACCATTTTTATTAATAGACTTTACTCGTAACTCATTACCCAATCCCTAATATCTGTTTGTTAACTTCTTCACTCGGTGCGGCACCGGCAAAATCATCAAAGGCCTTTTGGGTAACTTCAATGATATGTGCATCTATGAATGGTGCGCCTTCGGCGGCTCCCTGCTCAGGTGACTTAATACAACACTCCCACTCGAGGACGGCCCACCCATCAAAACCATACTGTGATAGCTTACTGAATATCGCAGCGAAATCTGTATGTCCATCTCCCAGAGAACGGAAACGCCCAGCTCGGTTTGCCCAGTCCTGATATCCGCCATATACACCAGACTTGCCAGTTGGGTTAAATTCTGCATCCTTGACATGAAACATCTTAATGCGCTCATGATAAAAATCTATGAACTGTAGATAGTCCAGTTGCTGCAATACAAAGTGGCTAGGATCATAGAGTAGATTGGCGCGCTTATGATTGTTAGTATGCTCAAGGAATAGCTCCCACGTATGTCCATCATGGAGATCTTCGCCTGGATGAATCTCATAGCAACAGTCTACACCGCAGCTATCATAATGATTGAGTATCGGCATCC
>CAZJTO010000527.1:0-1685 GCA_964548935.1 uncultured Saprospiraceae bacterium | reverse complement strand
GGAGAGCTTGAAGAGCTGGCTATGTCTCATGACGGCGTAGAGAAGGCCTATGCGATACAGGCAGGGAGAGAGCTGAGAGTCATGGTTGAGAGCGACAAAGTCAGTGATGAGTATGCTGAAGATTTATCATTCATGATCTCCCAAAAGATTCAGGATGAAATGCAGTACCCAGGCCAAGTGAAAGTGACGGTTATACGTGAAAAAAGAGCGACGAGTTTCGCACGATAAGAGAATAGTTTACAGAATTACAAAGCCCCATTTTTTGGGGCTTTTTTTATGCGATCAGTTTAGATGGCTACTAAATAAAAAAATGATCACCCCAGATGCTTTACTTCTGTTAATATATATACCTTTGCCGCGATTTTAAAGACGTAGAACCGTGATATTACGCCGCAGCATTAAGTTTTTAGTTTATTTTACCATTATCAGTTTAAGCATAACTGCTGCTGCTCAAAGTCATGACCACAATCATGATCATGACGATCATAGCGGACACGATCATTCACACACAACACAGTCCAGTGATGGCCACGACCATGGCTCTCACGATAGTCATCAAGATAATGATCACGGTCATCATCACGACGAGCAAGGGCATCATGCATGTGGTGAACATCATGGAGCTGGGCACTATGACCCTACTGCTACTGCGATGCATCACATTTCGGATGCCAATGTCTTCACAATATTTGATTGGATAAGAATTCCTCTACCCTGCATAGTTTATTCTAAGGATGCAGGATGGGATTTCTTCATGAGTTCTGTTTTTGCTCCAGGTCATCATGATGATGGACATTATGCACATCATGGCTATGTCATGCATCTGGGAAGCATCAAAAGAGTAGTCGGTGAGGGATTTCCAAAGAATGAGCATCATCTTGCTGTTGGAGGATTCATGACAGAGGATATAGAAGAAGATGGGAAGTCCAAGCAGATCACAAAGGTGTGTTTCAACGAAGAAAAATTCTTGGTAGAACCAAGATCTACACTCGATGGTGGAATCATGGGTGGTGGAATCACATCGTTCTATGATTTTTCAATCACTAAGAATGTGATGACCATGATATTAGTGAGTCTATTGCTATTCTACTTTTTGAGAAAAGCGGCAGTAGGTTATTCTAAGAGAGAAGGCCAAGCGCCTAAAGGAGTACAATCATTGCTCGAGCCAGTAATAGTGTATATAAGAGATGAAGTAGCTGTGCCATTTATTGGAGAGCACAGATATCAGCAGTTTATGCCTTTATTGCTGTCTATTTTCTTCTTCATATTGGGTTTAAACCTGTGGGGTCAAGTTCCATTTTTAGGAGGGCCCAATGTTACAGGTAACTTGGCGGTTACCATGGTGCTTGCAATCATTGTATTCTTCGTGACTAACTTCAATGGCAATAAGCACTATTGGCAGCATATATTTTGGATGCCAGGGGTGCCAACATTTGTGAAGCCTTTGTTGGCATTAATTGAGGGGATGTCTTTATTCATTAAGCCATTAACCTTGATGCTACGTTTAGCTGGGAATATTACGGCAGGACATATTGCCATTTTGAGCTTTATCGGATTGATCTTCATTTTTGGTGAGTCTGGCAAGTTCTTTACAGGGGGTGTGATTGGAGCGGTACTATCCACTGTATTGACCATCTTTATGATGGCGATAGAATTATTAGTTGCATTTATTCAAGCTTTTGTCT
>CAZJTO010000526.1:0-1688 GCA_964548935.1 uncultured Saprospiraceae bacterium | reverse complement strand
GTAGTACTGCTCAACAGCTGTCCTAGTGTGCCAGGATCTCCAGCAGCATCTTCAAAAGCTCCGTCAAGCCGCATATTACCTGCTACATGGAGCAACTCATCGGGTGCATCTGTTCCGATACCTAGGTTGCCTGAAGGCAAAATGGCTATATCATCTTGATCTGTACCTTCGCTATCATCCCCTGTTCCTATAGTGAGTAGCCCATTTTCGGCACTGCTGCCGTTGGCACTACCGTCATCTTCATACTGAATGAATCCAAAATCACTACCTTCGGCCTCAGAACTCTTAAACACGAGAGAGCTAGCTCCTCCATCATTGCCGTGCTCTAATAAGATCGTCCCGGAGTTTGCGCTAGCGGGTGTTCCTATAGATTCAGTAATGTGTAAAGGGGCCTCAGGGGTAGGTTCGCCTATCCCTAGCTCTCCCGTAGATTCAAGAGTAACATTGTTCGTGCCTGAAAATGTTAAATCGAAACCTCCCAGCTCCAGCGTTCTGTTGGCCGTGAGAGTTCCATCTGAATTATATATTGTAGTGTCTATAAAGCCGTCTTCTGTGAGGCAGTTCCAGTCTATACCGCTATATATTTGTAAGCAAGAATCAGTAATATTATAAATGACATGGCCTGTTTTCCATGCTGGTTGAAGATCTCTTTGAGCAGATGTCATTCTTGATGGGAGAAATCCCTTGGACGTGCTTTCGAGATGGAGGATTGAGGCCTCATCAATTTCTAGGGGGTCGCCGCCTGCCTTGACTTGGGCATAAAGCCCAGACAAACATAATGTACTAGCCATTATTATTAGGACAAATCTCAACATTCTCAGGCACGGCTATTACGTACTGTCTTAAACCTCCAATAAGGGGGCTTTTAGGCACGATTTTAACTTATGGTAAAAATATACATATATTCCTTAGTTGAGAATTTTCTATAATATAAGTTTGGGATTTTATCCACAATAGCAACAAAAAAAGAGGTGAACCGATTTCTCGATCACCTCTCTAACTTTCTTCTTGTGATAATCTCTATTTCTCGGAGATGTCATCTTCTATCTCCACATAATCAGACGACTTTATGTGACGAAGAATTTGATTAGTCTGCGCTGCAAGCTTATCAATCCTATTCGCTTGAAGTTCTATACTCTTCTCATGGCTGGCAATTGTTTCCTTTTGTGTATCGATAATGTCTTGTTGCTCCTTTATCGCTTGTGTTAACAGGGCCGTTATTTTTGCATAATCAACAGCCTTGTAACCTTCACTATCTGTTCGTACAACCTGTGGAATCACTGCTTCTACTTCTTGTGCTATGAAGCCGAGCTGATTGTACTCAGGGAAGTTCTTATCAACAAATTCCTCTGTTCTAAAATCGTAAGTCACTCCTCTGAGTTCTTGGACTTTGGATATTGCATTATCAACTGTGTTGATATTCTTCTTGAATCGCTCATCAGAACTTGAGTGAACTTGTATTGCAAGGATATCGCCATTGACATCAAGCTTAACTTCACGCCCAGCCATTACTGCTGCAGTTACTGTGTTTCTACCAATTGCCATTCGACCATCTGGTGAGATATATACGTTTTGAGTTTCGTCAGCCTCATCTCCCTGAAAGGTTAGACCAAAGGCGTTCATATCCATAGTACGTTCAGCAGTGAGGATTCCATCAAAATTGTAAATCGTGCTATCTATCTCTCTAT
>CAZJTO010000525.1:0-1700 GCA_964548935.1 uncultured Saprospiraceae bacterium | reverse complement strand
TCAATATGCAGTACGCTCTGATACCGAGCAAAGCTTGATGCCACTTGATCGACGCTACTTTCTCACTTGTGGACTCTACCCTACCCAAACACTCCATCCCAAAATAAACAATCCTTAGAGATATCTCATCCCAGATCACTGTGTATAACAGCTCAACTTATCCGATCATCATCCCACATTGTCGCATCTTCGCACGCACTGAATTATCGATATTACAGTACATTGGGATGCGCAGAACCTATTTATAAAAAACATCAAATTCACGACATGCAGTCAAGACCCTATATCTCGCATCTCAAGTCTCGCTCGATTACTAGGAGCCTACAGATCTTATGCACCCTAATAGCCATGATGATATGCGTGCTCCCGCAACTGAGTGCACAAGAGGAGCAAGATCCTGCGCTATTAACGATAGATCGCATTTATGCGTCATCGGAGTTCAATGAGGAACGCATGAGACCTATACAATGGACCGACAATGGTCAATCATACGTCATCGTAGAGCGCAATGAGGGAGCACATGAGCTCATTAAGTATCAATCGGCGACACAAGAGCGGCAGGTCTATCTCTCTGCAGATCAGTTGACGCCATCTGGTCATAACAAGGGCTTGAGTGTGAGTTCATTCACGCTGTCAGCGGATGCTTCTAAGGCTTTGATCTTTACCAATACCAGTCGTGTGTGGCGCACTAATACTAAAGGTGATTACTGGGTGTATGACTTTGATACGGCCGAGTTGAGTCAATTGGGGTCATCATTTCCATCATCGTCGTTGATGTTTGCGAAGTTTTCGGCTGATAACAAGTACGTGGCCTATGTGCAGGATTTTAATCTATACATCGAGGAGTTTACTACTGGCGCGATCACACAGCTGACTCATGATGGTACGAGAGATATCATCAATGGCACATTTGATTGGGTCTATGAGGAGGAGTTTGGCTGTCGAGATGGATTTCGCTGGAGCCCTGATGGACAGCATATCGCCTATTGGCAACTTGATGCTTCGGATATCCGGACGTTTTATATGATCAACAATACGGACTCGATCTACTCGCAGCTGATCCCGCTACAATATCCCAAGGTGGGCGAGAATCCATCCTCTTGTATCGTAAACTATATCGACATCAGCAATGGACAGATCAAGAACATCAGCGTGCCTGGGGATCCATATCAGCACTATATCCCTGCTATGCAGTGGATCGCTGCCGATCAACTCCTCATCCAACAACTCAATAGGAAGCAGAATCACCTTAAGGTGTGGCAATACGATCTATCCAGCGATCAGCTCCGCATCGTATATGAAGAACATGAAAACACTTGGGTGGACCTCAGCTATCCAGACGCAACAGCGAGCAACTGGGGAGATAATGACTTGGTGATCATCGACGAGGGCAGTTCATTTCTGCGTATGACCGAGAACGATGCTTATCGCCATGTCTACAAGGTCAGCCTCAAGGATGGTGCTAAGACCCTCTTGACACCCGGCAGTTATGATGTGGCCTCCTGGTCGGTAGCAACGGATGATCTGCTCTACTTCATGGCTTCGCCAGAGAATGCGACTCAGCGCTACCTCTATAGTGTAGATCTTTTGGGCCGAGGAGACACCACACTGCTCACGCCAGCTAGCTATAGCGGCGTCAATAGATACAATATCTCTCCTGACGGGCAGTATGCATGGCATAGTCACTCTGATGCCCTCAC
>CAZJTO010000524.1:0-1705 GCA_964548935.1 uncultured Saprospiraceae bacterium | reverse complement strand
CCTCTGAAGCAAATGCAAATGAGGATTTTAGTTTTACTGGAGGCTTCCATTTTGGGTTGAACTTCCAATGGAACTTTACCGAAGTCATTGGGATAAGGACAGAGATCATCTACAATCAGACTGGATCACAGTATAGCTTTAGCTCAGCAGATGGGTACAATTTCTATAGACCTCTCATCATAGGAGAAAGACTTCTTGATTTCTCCGCGCCTCGTGAAGAATGGCCTTTTCTTCGTGACCAGACTAATATAGAGCTAGATCACAACTTCGCATATATACAATTTCCACAGACAATCAATGTTAAAATCACCGATAAGTGGGAGGCCTTTGCTGGGGGATATATCAGCTTACTCTTGAATCCTTTGGCTACAGGAACGCTTAATTTTGGTGACTCTGAAGATTTATTCGAAAACCCGCAAAGTTTTAGTCAAGGCTTAGACTTCGATTTCGATTCTGACATACCAGGAGGGTTTAACCAAAATCTCACGCCAAGACTACTTATCGTAGATGGAAAAGATGTGGACATCCCTGGAGCTATCGGTGCATACTATCTATTTGAAAATGTAGAGCAGTTTGAGGATAAATTCAATTCCATAGACTATGGACTTATTGGTGGGTTTTCCTATTATTTCAACCGTGGATTTTACGGCTCGGTTAGAGTTGAGTACGGACTAAACGATATCACTCGTACCGAAGGCGATGTGTCATTGCAAGAGCTTAACCCTGATCGGTCATTTGTATTTAACGAGGATGATGATCGTACCTTGGGATTGTTCCTTTCCTTAGGTTTCAAGTTTTAAGATTTCTACTCTTAGTCGAGTTTCTTTAACCGCAACGCTTCAATAAAATCTTTAACGGATCGATGAGATACAATCTCATTGCTAAAATGCTCAATGGCGAGCTTAAACTCTTGTTCTGTAGCTCTGAGCTGATTGAGCATGTTAGACAAATGCATCTTCATATGTCCTTGCTGGATACCTGTTGTGACAAGTGATCTCACCGCAGCAAAATTCTGCGCTAACCCCACACAAGCAACAATTTCCATTAATTCTGTGGCACTCGGATTACCAAGGAGTTCTAAACTTCTCTTAGCGATCGGATGGAGTTTTGTGAGACCACCCACCGTTCCAAGTGCCAAGGGCACTTTCACGCTGAACTTGAAGATGCCATCTTCAACAGTGCACTGAGAGAGTGATCTATACTGACCATCTCGAGCAGCATAGGTATGTCCTGCCGCCTCAATAGCTCTAAAATCATTGCCTGTAGCGATCACGACGGAATCTATACCATTAAATATGCCCTTATTGTGCGTCGTAGCTCGATATGGATCGATCTCAGCAATTCTGATAGCTTGCTTAAACATCTGAGCCAAGCCTTCAACATCTTCTCCTGGCTTCGTTCTTAAGTCCGAAACGGGACAAGAGACAGATGCCTCAACAACACAATCTGGTGTATAGTTAGATAGTATGCACATGATGGTGCTGTACTCATAGAACCCTGCAAATTCTTCTTTGATTTTGGCATCGAGCAACTTGGCAAACTCTTCTAGGATCGTGTTTATAAAGTTAGCACCCATAGAATCACGTGTGTCAAAAGACATCATGATCTGGTAATAGCCTGGTTCTTCTTTGAATTCCCTCAATTGAAAATCTAAGATGCCTCCTCCACGGGCCTCCATGTTCTGAGTGTAGGGCTTCAGCTTCTT
>CAZJTO010000523.1:0-1707 GCA_964548935.1 uncultured Saprospiraceae bacterium | reverse complement strand
CAGCATCCTTTGGCTTGGCACACTGATTCTATGGTTCCCTTTATTTTGACCGTTCGCTGTTCCCCTTTTTCAAAGCCCACGACACTTGCAGAAATACCGGTGGCATTGACATCGTCGATCTTTTCGCCATAATATAGCTTGCCATCAGCAATCGCTGTAGGTACCGCTTCGGGCTTACAAGCCAAGGCCAATAGAGCGATGAGGATATATAGAAAATTATTCATCTGTTTTTTATACGAAAATACAGGGTAATGAGCTTACCATTACTATTTCCATTTGATTAGAAATAAATTACCTTTGCGCTCCAATTTTTGGAAAAGTTCTTAACATAATTTTTTTAATGAGACAATATGAAGTCACTTTCATCGTCGATCCCGTTCTGTCAGGCGATGAAATCAAATCGACAGCTAAGACTTACGAAGATATGCTCAAAACTGAAGGAGCAAACATCGTAAACATAGATGATATGGGTCTTAGACAATTAGCCTACCCGATCAATAAGAGATCGTCGGGTGTATACTACTCTACGGAGTTTCAAGTAGAAAATGGCTCAATGATCACTAAGCTTGAACTGGCACTCAGACGTGATGAGCGCATCATTAGATTTCTCACGGTCAAGTTAGACAAGTACGGTATCAAGTACAATGAAGACAAGAGAAATGGATTAATCGGCAAAGTTCAAAAGCCGGAGAAAAAAGGATCCAAAAAAGATTCTCGCAAGCCCGAACGTAAGAAAGTTGTTAAACCTGCTGCCGCAGCTCCAGCGCCTGTAGTAGCCCAAAAAGAAGAAGAATAATGGCATCTAGAGACGACATAAAATTCTTAAGTAATCCTAACATTGGATCTAAGAAAAAGAAGTACTGTAGATTTAAGAAGTATGGTATCAAGCATATCGATTACAAAGATGCTGACTTCCTACTGCAGTTTATTAATGAGCAGGGTAAACTATTGCCTAGACGTATTACTGGTAATTCACTTAAGCACCAGAAGAGAGTCGCAATTGCTGTAAAAAGAGCAAGGCACTTGGCAATGCTGCCTTATGTAGCTGACTTATTGAAATAACTTTTTAAAAAACTACAGAAGCATGGAAGTTATTCTTTTAAAAGATATGGGTACACTCGGCGATAAGCATGAGGTGGTACAAGTAAAAAACGGGTACGGCAGGAACTACCTGATCCCAAAGGGATTAGCAGTGATTGCTAACACACCTAATATGAAAAAGCTCGATGAGATCGTATCCAAAGAAAAAGCAACTGAGGAGGCCCGAGTAGATGAATTTAAAGCGATGATTGCTAAACTCGATGGTAAGACACTTAAGATCGGCGTTAAAGCTGGTACAAGTGGCAAAATCTTTGGTAGTGTAACCGCTATACAGGTCGTCAATGCAATCAAAGAGCAATTTGACGTGGAAGTGCCCCGTAAGAAGGTCGCTTTACCTGACGATATGAAAGAAGTGGGCAATTACACCGCTGAGATTACCTTGCATGAAAATGCAAAAGGAACAATGGAATTAGAATTAGTTAAGGAGTAGGTTTTATATCCTTAATCAGATTATACGAAAGCGTGATTGTCATTGATGATCACGCTTTTTTTGTTTTAACAAAAATTATCTGCTAAGTCTTCGTGTCTCATTTGAAATGACAGTAAAATCGTTTTGTCATTTCGACAGTATAACCAAGCGTTTTTTGCTTGATAGATGGTATGACA
>CAZJTO010000522.1:0-1720 GCA_964548935.1 uncultured Saprospiraceae bacterium | reverse complement strand
AGTCTGACAGCTCTGTAGGTTTAGAAGATTTCCCAAAACCAATGAGATCTGGAGCTAAAACCCTATAGCCTGCCTCAATGAATACCGGAATCATAAACCGATATAGAAATGACCAGCTTGGTTCTCCATGCAGCAATAGTACGACAGCCCCATCCTTTGGGCCTTCGTCCAGGTAGTGTATCGTAAGGCCGCCACCGATATCCATTAGATTGGCTTCAAAGGGGTAGTCAGGGATTGAGGCAAATGCCTCTACAGGCGTGTTTTTAATCGTCATTCTATTTATTAGGGAGTGTCTTCAACCAATTAATACAGAGCTCGCCCCAACTTTGTTCGGTTGCTCCATTTGAAAAGAGCGAATAACCATGTCCGCCAGAAGGGAAAAGATGCATTTCTGCAGGTACCTTATATTTTATGAGCTGATCATAGTATAGCAAACTGTTTTGAACGGGTACGGCGTCATCATCCTGAGAGTGAACAATGAATGTTGGCGGCGTCTTATCTGAAACTCTATTTTCAACTGAGTAAGCATCTATTAGCGGCTCTCTTTCTTGGTTGTTATTATGTATATCGGGCTTTCCGAGTAGATTGGATTGTGTCCAATCATTCGTTATTCCATCTAACATGCTTATAACTGGATATATAAGTATACTAAAGGCAAATTTTGAGGTGTCAATTTCGCTTTCAGATTGAGATAAACTTGGTGGATCGGATTCCTGGTAGACATTGGAGGCATATGCCGCCAAATGACCACCTGCTGAAAACCCCATAATACCTATTTGATCTGGATTAAGATTCCATTGCCCTGCATTAGCATGAATCAGTGCTGACGCTCTCTTGGCATCCATCATGGGTCTGTCTCGCTCTATACTGAATGCTTCTTTCTCCGGCTTAGGCATACGGTATTTCAATACAATGCCGGCTATCCCGTGGGTGTTGAGCCATTGAGCGATCCGGGTGCCTTCCCAATCATATGCGAGATTCCCATATCCCCCACCAGGACAGATTAGTATAGCTGGAGTGTTGTCATTTACGCTGTCAGGCAAGAACACTTCAATTGTAGGCGTCTCAATGTTATAGAGCAACTTGATGCCATCATCATTGTACATAAACTCATCTTCGACAGCAGGCGTGCCCTCATATAGTTGTATGGTCATACTCTGAGATCTTGCTATAACCGTGTTAATAATCAATAAACTAATTATAAGCCACTTCATCGCTCAGCGTTATACCAGATCGGCGAGCTCCATGCACGCTCTTGGATAGTCTTTGGGACAGATTCGGGGTAGGAGACGTTATGTCTGATCTCATCCCATAAGCTATACCGTGGCGTCTCTACTTCCAATACTCTTGCATAGTAAAACGCATCTACAGATGGATCGAAATCTGGATCTCGCCATACTACAGAGAGTTCGGCATTGCCTACAGTCTCATCTACTTCGCCAGTAGTTAGGTTAACTACATCAGTAAGGGGGTCTACGGTACCATCAACATTGACGGTTCGCCCATCTGATAGGGCGACATCGTATATTTTTTCTTTCATCTCTTCTTCCTCATACCATCCTTTGATGATTTGGATGCGGTCTAAGTTGGCGTTGATAGGGTCTTTGCTTGCCCAAACTATGAACTGCGGTCCACGGCTATTGCTGAACTCTCCAGACTCATCGATGGATAAGTCGCTACCCATTGAGACACCCTTGTCATACCCATCTTCTACCATCTC
>CAZJTO010000521.1:0-1722 GCA_964548935.1 uncultured Saprospiraceae bacterium | reverse complement strand
GAAGCAGATACAATCCTCAAGACTGATGATGGACAGACCTTCGCAATGGGCGAATTGGTAATCTTGCAAGATACGGCATCGGGTAGTACGATACTGTGTCAAGCTATTGAGTCAACGGAAAATGGGCATAAGGCCTATAGTATAGGAGGTCAGCCACTATTGATATATGAGTTAGGTGATTCAGACAGTTTATTATTGCGCGCTGACACCTTGTTTACTGTACAGACGGACACCACAGATTTCTTCATCGCAGATGGTGATGTCAGTATTAAGAAGGGACCAATAAGTGGACGTTCAGATGAACTAATATATGATAAGGTAGATTCATTGATTACGATGTATCGAGACCCAATCATGTGGTCTGATAGCACCCAGTTGACAGCAGATACTATTGTCATGACTATGGTCAATGATAACATTGAGAGTTTGGATCTTGTAAGTAATGCATTTATAGTAGAGCAGGATAGTGATGATGCATATAATCAGGTCAATGGTGACCGAATAGATTGTAGTATTGCAGGAGAAGTCCTTGAGAATGCGACGGTGGTATCGAGTGCCCAGATGATATACTTCATCAGAGATGAGAACCAAGAACTTAAAGGTGTCAATAAGACACAATCTAGCAGCATGTTTTTTCTGTTTGCCGATAACGAGATTAAGAGCGTCAAATTTTACAGAAACCCTAGCTCAGAGATCACTGAATACGAACTAGGTCTCGATCTGTCCTCATTTATCTTTAATGGATTCAGCTGGAGATTGAATGAGAAACCCGAAATTTCTATTTTCGCTGCAGAAAACATGACCGTGGCACGATGAAAATTAAGGTTATCACGCTTTGGCTATCGATATTACTTGGATTAACGCTGCAGGCTCAACAAGATCAGTTTGAGCAAGCAGTGATGGCTTTCAATAAAGGTAGTTACCAAGAGTCAGTCGACCTGTTGGAGAACATCTCGAAGGGAGACACAGAGTCTGTAGAATTATACTACAATCTTGGATTATCACATCTTAAACTTAACAACCTTGGAGAGGGCATAGCCAATCTTCGTCGAACACTTATATTATCACCTAACCATTCTGATGCTCGCTTTGCACTCGATATTGCTAAAGGAAAGATTAGTACTCCGATAACAGAGATTCCCGATTTCATCTTGTATCAAGCTTATACTGATATGGCACGGTCTGTTAGTATCAATACTTGGGTGAGCATTCAGATGATTGGTCTATTTGGTTTGATCTTATTGATCTACCTGCTCTTATTTAAGTACAGTTCCAGAAAGCTCATGTTATACATAGCAATAGCTGTCACGGCGCTCTTAACGGTTTGGAGTTTTACTAACGCAGCATACTTACGAAATACTGCTATAAACCCTAATCTCGTGGTTATTGGACAAGAGCAAACAGAAATCTTTATAGGAGCTGACGATCGGAGTGAGGTACTTGTGGTAGTTGGCGAAGGTGTCACGGCAAGAATAGTAGATGATCTTGCTGACTGGGTTAAAATCGAGCTCGCCGATAAAGACATTGGTTGGGTGCAAAAAAATAAGGTGATCGTCATATGACAATCACCTTACAATATTTTTATTAGCCTTTACTCTGAACTACTCTTCTTCGTCGACGATTACGCCTCCCTTGATTCTATCTTGGAGAGATTCGAGTTCATCCCATTTTCCTGCTGCTGCTAAGCCAGCTTGCTGAGCCCAAGTAGTAGGATTTGCTATT
>CAZJTO010000520.1:0-1728 GCA_964548935.1 uncultured Saprospiraceae bacterium | reverse complement strand
TAACTGGTAGTGCTGCTGCCGGTGCAGGAGGAATTACCTGCTCACCACGAGTATATTCTGTATTCATGCGCTCTCTGACATTCTTATGTGCGATGATTGTTGCTCCTTCAGATCCAAAGGTCTCGTTACCACCAGTATGATCACCGTGCCAGTGGGTATTGGCCACATAGACGATAGGGCCATCATTGAGCTCCTTAACCTTGGCTTTAATCTTATCTGCCAATGGAGCAAACTGATCATCGATTAATAGTGCGCCCTCGTCACCGATGATCAGGCCAATGTTTCCCCCTGATCCTTCGAGCATATACACGTGATCAGTAACATGAGTCTCGGTGATCTTGACATCATCGAAGCGTGACTGAGCGAAGCTCAGGCTCCCTATGACCAATAATAATAAGAGTGGTAAAAATCGCATAGTATATTCTATTTCTTTATGCACCAACGAAAAACAACGAGAGGTTGTTTATGAATGACTGGGCTCAGTGGCTTTGGCCAACTTCATGGGCACTGCAATACACTTTTTCTCCATGTAATCTGCTATCTCATGGATGAGAGATTGAGTCTTGGCAGGCAGCTCTGCAATGGCATCTTGATAGACATTGTTGAGCGCGCGCTCTTTTACTTTTTTGATCTCTACCGGTAGAGCCCCAAATGTTCGCTCAATTTTGCGTCGATGCCACAATTGCTTGAATTCGTCGAGATAGCTGTTGAGGATAATCCGTGCTGCAGCAATATTGCCACTTCGCTTTCTGAGATTGTCATCTGCAAGGCCTCTGACTGAATCTACGCTGATATAATCGACCAGTTCTAATTGACTCACGTCCTTAGTGATGTTCTGTGGTATGGCAAGATCTACGATTACTTTTTTATCTGAATCTTTACAGAGACGTTGATATACCTGTCCGTCAATTACGGGTTCTTGTGATGCTGTACAAGTGAATATGCAATCAAAGCCCTCATTATAATTCTTGAGCTCATTAAGGTGTAGGGCTTTGGCACCCAGTTCTTTAGAGAGCTTGAGGGCATTGTCAAACGTACGATTGAATATAACCACGTTGTGATATCCGTACTTCTTCAGAAATCTGCCGACAGTAGTATTTGTCTCGCCAGAACCGATCATCAATATTCGCGCGTTCTGATCAACCTGCCGAGTCAAGAAGGATTGTATAGCCAATGAAACGACAGACACGGGACGGGCCCCGATGGCAGTATTCGTATATACATCTTTGGCCGCTCTGACGACCATTTTTTCTACGAGCCTCATATGATCACTGCATAGGCCTTGAGCCCGACACTGATCATAGGCTTGACGAAACTGTCTGAAGATCTCTCGCTCCCCAACTACCAGCGAATCGATAGACGAACACACCTCAAATAGGTGACTGATCGCATCAATACCTTCATAGAATCCCACCAGCTGATCCATGCTGTGGTGATGCGTCTTAGATAGAGCAGGATTGACAAAGCAGAATAGATCTTCGCAATGTTCTTTACTGAACGATTGTTCTCCATAAAAGAAGAATATCACCCGATTACATGTGGCAAGATAAATGAGTTCATCTTGTCCAAAACGATTCTTCAGTTTGTGTAACTTATCATGCAGCTCATCCTGATCTTTATGCGACACTACGAAGTGCTTCAGATCTTCGGTGTTGAGCTGTTTATGCGTAATAGTTACTAAACGAAAGTCCTTAATCATTTCTACTTCAAATGTATGGTATAGGCACT
>CAZJTO010000519.1:0-1740 GCA_964548935.1 uncultured Saprospiraceae bacterium | reverse complement strand
CTTATACACCTTTGGCAGAGAATGCAATAACGCAGTTTGAATCGTCAATTGACGGGGTCTTTCCTTCTTCTGCCAAGCAGTATCTATTGGGGATCGTGTCAGATATTCGATCTGAAGGCAGCTTCGGGCTGCAGGGAACAGGATTTTTACTGTCTATATTTTTTGCGTCTTCTGGTATGTTGACCTTGATGTATGGATTTGATAAGAGCTATGATCAGAGCTTTAAGAGCCGCGGCTATTTCAAAAAACGTTTAATTGCGATTGTCTTGACGATCCTATTTGCTGCCATTATTTTTGCTTCTTTGATCTTGATCGTTTTGGGAAACCAGTTTCTGAGCTTTGTTGCGGATTCCTTTGACCTTACTACTTCCACGAGTCTTATTCTAAGTGTGTTGAAGTGGATCATGATCTTTTTTCTGTTCTATTCCATGATTACGTTTATCTATAGATATGGTCCTTCGACGTATCGTCCATTGCGATGGATCAATATAGGCGCTACTCTTGCCACCTTGCTCTCTATCTCTTTTAGTGTTGGTTTTTCTTATTTCATTAACCAGTTTGGGCGGTATAATGAAATTTATGGCACGGTAAGTGCACTTATAGTCTTATTAATTTGGCTTCAGCTAAATGCATTCATAGTATTAGCAGGATTTGAACTCAATGCGAGTATTATCGTAAATCGCGATAGACTCTATAGAGACGATCTCAATTCGTCTGGTGGTGAATCTGTAAACTGATTTACAAAAGTCAAATCCAAGTGTGTCGTTTTAGTCGATAACACTACTATCGAGCAAGATTTCCAAACTTTTAGTCGTTTTTTCATTATATTCAGTAATAAATCTTTTAATTATGACACTTTTAGTATGGCTCGGAGTAGGAATGCTGTTAGGCATTGTTGCTAGCAGACTGATCCCAAAGATGGAATTCAGTAATGCAGTTTTCGCATTTGTAATTGCTATTGTTGGAGCTATTTTCGGAGGCTTTGCGGCTTCGATTATGGGCTTTAATCAAGTGCTTGCAAGTGGAATTTTAGCAGTAATTGGTTCTTTAACTGTCTTGTTCTTTTACAAGCATTATCTAACTGATACTGTTGCACATTAAAATAATTGCTATCGATTAGAATTTTACTTTTCCCTTTTTAGATAGAATTATTTTAAGATCATTTGGTCGGAAGTGATTAGCAGGTCACCCAAAAGTGGTATGCCTATTCAATTTTTCGACTATTGATATGCAGCCATTGAGATATGGTGCATATAATGATAATACTTATTAGTTTAGACAGTGAAATGTGTAAGCATGTACTATTGCGTGTTTAGATATAAAAGTTCATATTCATACTAATGAGTAATACTACCAGTTTTAGACCTTTTCATGTTGCGATACCCGTGCACGATGTACAACTAGCGAGAGCATTTTATAGAGATGTACTGCTGTGCGAGGAAGGACGATCTGCTGAGCAGTGGGTCGATTTTAACTTGTATGGTCATCAATTTGTGATCCATCACAAACCTAAGGCAGACCACACCTCTAATCATACCAATGCAGTAGATGGTCATGCAGTCCCAGTACCTCATTATGGGGTCGTATTATCATGGCCGGAGTGGGAAGCCCTGGCAGAGCGATTAAGAGCTCATCATATCCAATTTGTCATAGAGCCTTACATACGATTCAAAGGAGAGGTCGGAGAGCAAGCCACCATGTTTTTCTTAGATCCCTGTGGCAATGCCTTAGAGTTTAAAG
>CAZJTO010000518.1:0-1740 GCA_964548935.1 uncultured Saprospiraceae bacterium | reverse complement strand
TCAACCAGATCGTACCGAGCATACCGCTCATGCCTCCTGAAGTAAACAGATCATTTAGAACAGCATCTTCGGTGACCACTGCACTATCAACTGTCATAGCATTCATAACTCCCTTATAGGCTGACTGAAAAGTGAGGGACTCGGATCCGCCAATATTGGAAACGATAGCAGGCTGAAAAATGATAGCAAAAACGCCTCCTAATAGCGTACCGGCCAACAGAGCGACCAAGGGGGGTGTTTTTTTAACGATTAAATAAATAACAGCGATAGGCACCAGAAAAAGTATCGGACTAATATGAAATGCTCCATTAATAGAATCTAACATAGCTTCAGGATTGGTTTGTCCTGTTGTATCTAGTGTAAATCCTATAATCGTAAAAATGATCAGCGACACAACGATCGTAGGCACTGTAGTAAGAGCCATATATCTAATGTGATCAAACAGTTCTGAACCAGCCATTGCTGGCGCCAGATTAGTGGTATCTGAGAGTGGGGACATCTTGTCACCAAAGTATGCTCCTGACAGGACGGCACCTGCTACCATCCCCAATGGCACCCCAATGGCCTTACCAATGCCAATAAGCGCTATACCCACAGTAGCCGAGGTGGTCCACGAGCTGCCCGTAGCTATTGAGATAATCGCACAGATGACCACCGTAGCAGGCAGAAATATCGTTGGATTAAGGATCTGTAAGCCATAATATATCATCGCAGGGATAATACCACTGATCAACCAAGTGCCCGCAAGGGCACCTACCATTAGCAATATCAATATGGCACCGGTTGTAGATTTAAAATTGTTAGCGACCTCTTCGATCATGGCCTTGTAAGTCACCTTGTTGCTAAATCCGACAATGGCTGCAATAGCCGCCCCAATGAGAAGGACAAACTGGTTAGAGCCACTTAGGGCGTCATCCCCATATACATAAACATTGTACGCTAATAGTGCCACAAGTGCGACTATAGGAATCAGCGCTTCGTATATATTGAGTTCCCTATTACTGATGATTTTGGTATCCTCCATGTTGAGATTCTTTCTGGTCCCGTTAATGTAGTCATACATGTACGATCAACCAAATCATACCGTTCTAAGCTGGCCAATTCTAAGCACAGGATATATATTACGAGCACGTCTCATGTTTTACCTTACCTTTGCACTTTTTTTCCAGCTAGGAGAAATCGTCCATCATGAAGAATATTAGAAATGTAGCCATCATCGCACACGTAGATCATGGCAAGACCACACTGGTAGATAAAATCATACACTATTGTGAGCAAGGTCAAGAGAAAATACCTGAGGGAGACTTAATCCTAGACAACAATGATCTCGAGCGCGAAAGGGGTATTACCATATTCGCCAAGAATATCAGTGTAAATTACAAAGGCTACAAAATCAACCTGATCGACACTCCTGGTCACGCCGATTTTGGTGGGGAGGTAGAGCGTGTACTCAACATGGCGGATGGGGTTCTACTCTTAGTAGATGCATTTGAAGGCCCGATGCCTCAGACTCGATATGTTACACAAAAAGCACTTGAGCTCGGCCTCAAGCCTATAGTCGTAGTCAATAAGGTTGACAAAGAAAATTGTCGACCAGATGAGGTACAAGAAGCGGTATTTGAGCTGATGTTTAATCTTGACGCCAGCGAAGAGCAGTTGGATTTTGAGACCGTATTTGGTTCTGCAAAGATGAACTGGATGGGTAGTGACTGGAAAGAGCCCGCTGAAGATATCAGCCAC
>CAZJTO010000517.1:0-1747 GCA_964548935.1 uncultured Saprospiraceae bacterium | reverse complement strand
TCCTCTTTCATAGATTTGGCTGTGACGAAGATGATCGGCACCTGAGTGTTGAGCGCTCTTAATTTTTCTGCCAGTGCAAACCCATCCATAACTGGTAGCATAACATCCAGCACACAGAGGTCGTACGTGTTTTTTTTGAAAGCCTTGAGTGCATCAGCTCCATTGAGGTAGTGATGTACTTCGTAACCGTCTTCAGTAAGAGCATCGTTAGTTAGAAAGGCTAATGTTTCGTCGTCTTCGACATATAGGATTTGATCAGCCATGGTTTTGAGGTATTTGTATTGAGAATGTAGATCCTTCGCCTAGAACTGAATCTATAGATATGTCCCAGCCGTGGGCTTTGCAGATATTTTTCACATAGTACAATCCAAGTCCAAAGCCTTTGACATCATGGACATCACCAGTCGATACACGGTAGAATTTTTGAAACACCCTGTCGAGATCTTCTTTTTTTAGTCCAACGCCATTATCCTTGATATTGAGGATCAGCTTGTTCTTTTTTTCGCTGATATTAATCAATATATCGGGTGCCGTAGAACAGTACTTGATTGCATTGTCGATGATGTTGTATATGACATTGGTAAAGTGTAGTCGATCACCGATTATAGTCTGATTTGCTAACGCTCCATGCTGTTGTACTTGGATTTTTCCAGGATTGATCTTAAGGCTCTCGCCGGCAACTATTTCGTTGATTTCGTCTATGAGCTGTAGCGGTTCTAGCTTAAGCTTAAAGCTGTCAGATTCTAGTTTTGCCAAACTGAGGACCTTCTCGACTTGACTATTGAGGCGCTTATTCTGATCAGATATGATCTCGGTGTATTTCTTGAGTTTGGGATTTTGACTGAGGACTTCATTTTTCTTAAGATAGTCGGAGGCGATTTTTATAGAACTGATAGGCGTTTTAAATTCATGAGTCATGTTATTGATAAAGTCTTTCTGAAGCTCCGATAGTCGTTTTTGCTGAAGGATTACCCACATGGCGTATACCAGAAAGGCTAATGATAAAAATGTGAAAAAGCTGAATGCTAGATTTTGCCACATATCGCTCAAGAGAAAACCAGTACGTCCTGGAAACTTTACTACAAAATAATATGTCAAATGGTCAAAAGTAGGCAGGTCACCGGATCGATCACGGGACTCTTCGAGATTGTCCATTTTACAATATGATCCATAAACCAGCTCTTGAGATTGACAGTCATAGATGGCAAATTCGAAGTCAGTGTTAATCGCTCTTTCACCGAACTCACGTATCAGGTAGTCCTCAAGGATATTAGCGTCAATGTTATCATTGATATTGACGGCATAGTAATTGGATGAGGTGCGTTGAATCAGGTTCTGTTTAGGTAATTCTGACCCATTGAAATCTGCAATTTTTTGAGCTACTTGGCGCAGGGCAATGGTTACCGTCTGATTAAATTCTGAGTCTTTAAGTGTAAATGCACGACGGACCCAATATGCCTGTATAAACAATACCCCAAAGATGGATATCGCACCCAATATAGCCAGTCGTCGGATCAGATAGTTAGGCATAGTGTAAAGATGCACTACTAATATGATGAGATTTTAAAGATAGCATGTGGTTAACAGGGCATTAACAGCCGTATTGATGGTATTGGAGTGACTTCTTGTGCAGAAAGAACAGTTATATGAACAATTGACAATATCGTTATAAGGAGGAATCTACATCTACCCATAATATCCTGTTCGGATTTTTGTGTTCGACGGTTTGATTCAAATTAATGTTACA
>CAZJTO010000516.1:0-1754 GCA_964548935.1 uncultured Saprospiraceae bacterium | reverse complement strand
CCCTCAGAGATACCACAACTCCGATACTACTCGTCAATGGACCTGAAGACCCTGTATCAGGTCGACATCTTGTTGATCGTTATAAAGAACTGATACCGGATCCTAATTATGCGATATTAGAAGGCATAGGTCACTACCCCAATGTTGAGGCACCTGAACAGGTCAATATAGAGGTGCTGAAATTCTTTCAAGAAGGATAAGCCGCTAAGTATACTTGAACCATACCTGACTAGCGCCTCCATCATGGGCTGGGATGGAGTGATGATACTCTTCATATTGAGAGAGCAGATATTCTACCTCAAGTTTTAGCTGTCCTTTGCCCTTGCCATGTACGATGGTCACAGGTGAAACTCTAGCGTTGATGATAGACTCGATATATGCTTGACATCTTTTAATCTGATGATTCAATATCATCTGGGGAGCCTCATGAGCAAGTGATGGATTAAGCGTTTCGATATGCAGGTCTATCTCGCGTGTTAGGTGTGCTGCATTGGCTACAGTCGGTGATTCAATAAGATCCAACTCGATCTCAACAGTATCATGAAGCAGTTCATCACACACCTCGATATTCTCGGCGATAGTGAGAATCACTTTCGTCCCACATTGTACTCTTGGACGCCCCTTAGAATTGGTACCGATATACGTCCCTTTCTTTCCCGATGATCGCAACTTTACGGTATCCCCTATCCATAGCTCTTTAAGGTCCATCTTAGACTGACTTCTTTGTAAATCAAAAGTAGTGATTAGCAGCATTGGTTTAGGATATGATATAAATTTCCTCACTCAAAACTCTGTGTAGAGTCTTATGTAAACTACTTGACATATCAACATTATTGATATTTGATGTATCAATATACTCTTGTTGAAGTGCGCCCAACTCAAGTAAAATCGGAACATCTGGTTATATTGATGCATAAATTATGGTTAATATTTATATGTAAATATTTGAATATGACGCTAATGAGGATTAGTTGAGCTCTAAGGATATAGAGTCCTACTTTGAAGACATTCTATACCATAAAGCTCGATACGACAATTACTAAAATCTGTTACTCAGCAGTAATAATATCCACCGCATACTCAAGCATTTTATCTATACCAGTTGTTAAGTCAGTTTCGCTATTAACTACTGTGATATCAGGTTCTACACCGAACTCGATAGAGCTACCTGCTGTATCAATAAAATCACTTACTGAAACTGCTACTACCCAGCCATTAGATAGTTGATAACCCAGATTTCCTCCACCGCCACCACCAGTAGTTTGCCCGATGACGGTAACTGACGGTACTTCCTTAGCCATAGCTGCAAAATAACTTGTAGCACTATAGCCCCGTCGATTAGTGATCATCACCACCGGTAAGCCAAAGTCATAACTTGTAGCAGACGTCATAGCAGGCAGCAATGGAGTTACATCATCATGACTAGGTCCTGCCTTCTCAATATATGATCCTAAGAAAATCTCTTCATCCGTAAAATCAGATAATAGCGCAGGAACAGGATTACTGTCGCCACCGCCATTATTGCGTACATCGATGGCCAAGCCTATAACACCTTGGTCTTTCATCTCACGAATGATTTGACCAAATGCACCATATCGATTCATCTGAGAGAAATGAATATACCCTACTCCTGAATCCAAAATTCCATAGCGCAAAGAGCCATGGCTGTCTAAGTCAGTGCTTGAGTAATTTTGTTCTACTACATCCAATGAGAAATGGATATCATAACCCTCAGTATAATTGAATGAGGTATG
>CAZJTO010000515.1:0-1755 GCA_964548935.1 uncultured Saprospiraceae bacterium | reverse complement strand
CTCCACTTATAATGATCATGCTTAAGCCATAGCTCCCAGAGATTGTCAAACTTATGATCACCAAGTATTTCCCCTGCTGGCAGATGAGTGTGATAATCGATGATCGGAAGGTCTCGGATCGATTCGTAAAGCTCTATCGCTAAGGGATCATTCAGGCGCATACGGTACATAAATAAGAGTTAACAATGGATTGTCGCATACATCGAGATCAAACTTGCAACTAATAAATGTATCATTTAGACCCATTAGGAAAAAATTGTGGCCTATGTATCTATCCAATCATTAGGTCTGGTCAAATTTTATTTTTTCTACATTCACTGTTGCCATGTGGATCATGTCACTATCGACGACTCATGGATTAATTGCACTTATGCGCTATGTGATAGTTACAGGTGAGGCTTCAGGAGATCAAATAGGAGCTGCGATAGCATTAGCACTAAAGGTTCAGGATCCCAATGCACAGATATATGCTATGGGTGGTCAGGAATTAATCCGTGCTGGCGCAGACATCGTCCAAGACCATACAGATCTCGCCGTGATGGGACTTACGAGCCTCCCTAAAAAACTCATCCAAATACGTCGAGCATATCATCAACTTCGCTCAACAATTGATCGGATAAGGCCCGACGTAATTGTCTATGTAGATTTTGCAGGATTTAACCTCAAATTGGGCCGCTGGACGAAATCCAAAAGGTACAAGAATATCTACATCGCACCACCGAAAACCTGGGCCTCAAGGGACTGGCGCAACCGAGCCATACGTAGGGATTTTGATCTACTGATCACGCTCTTTCCATTTGCCCATGAATATTTTTTGTCTCAAGGTCTTAATTCCCAGTTTTATGGCCATCCATTAGTATCCTCCTTACGTTCAGCAAAGGCCAATGGTAATCAAAATAGCTCTATCCTGTTAGCTCCCGGTAGCAGGGTTCAAGAGATCGAGAGTATCATGCCCATTCTGAGAGAGTTAATAGTCCAGTCACCGCAGCATAACTTTGTTGTAAGTAAAATTTCAAATCTGAGCCCATCTATCTACAGCTCCTATCTTGAGGGTGTAGAAAATGTTACCCTTTCTGAGGAAGCTCTCCAAAATTTGTTACCACAGGCACAGATGGCGATCATAACTTCTGGAACTGCCACACTCGAGGCAGCAATCATTGGAGTGCCGCAAGTGGTCATCTATCGAACCAGCTCACTGAACTACTTCTTTGCTAAAAAGCTGATTAAAACAAAATATATATCTCTGCCTAACTTAATCCTTGACAAGACGGTTGTGCCAGAATTGATACAAGCCGAACTCACCAGTTCCAAGCTTATAGAGGCCATGGCCACTATCGGTCATCGTAAAAAAACGATCCAAGCTGACTACACGCAGATCAAAGAGTTCTACAACCAGATCAACCCCTCCGAACAGATAGCTTCTGCCATATTAGACCTCATAAACAGGTAAGTTAGAAGCTCAGAAAGTCGCATGGGTGCCTATATGGCGATTTATATCAACAAAATCAAATTTCAGTTTTTGTTCTTTCTATATTATAAACACACTGTTTATGCGGACCAAACCGAATATATAATATGTTAATATCGCCTGTAAACATAGGGTACAATAATAAAAATGCGTCTATATTAGTTACAACCCAACAACTACAAACCTTTTGAGAAAAGTCAATTACATATTATCAATAGTGCTACTGCAGCTACTTTCGACAAGTTTATCAGCGAGTGTTGTTGATACTATTCCGTTGTTCAAACTCA
>CAZJTO010000514.1:0-1770 GCA_964548935.1 uncultured Saprospiraceae bacterium | reverse complement strand
CGTATTGTATTGAAACTGATGTTTAGATAGTTGTCTAAAATCACCTACACTATAACTATCAACAATGACATAATCCGGCTCAACCTCCCCTTGAGCATATCCAAAAAGAGAAACAAAAAATATAAAACTCAATGATAGAATCACTCTTATTTTGATCATGGGTGTTAGTTATAAAAATTATAATCCATCAATAATGCAGACTAGCAACTAAGACCTCAATATTATAATATCTCATTAACATTCTCAGGTGGCCTGCCCAAGATTGCCTTATTGCCATTCACTACTATTGGGCGTTGCATGAGCTTAGGATAAGCAACCATAGCTTCGATCCATTCTGCAGCACTAAGGTCTTTGCCTTTGAATTGTTCTTTATAGATTGCTTCTGTAGTTCTCACGAGATCTTTGGCCTCAATACCTAACAAATTGATGAGTTCTTCAAGCTGTGACGATGTCAATGGTTCTTTCAGATACTCGTGAATCGCCGGATCGATACCCTTATCTCTTATTAATTGTAGGGTCTCTCTACTCTTACCGCATCGTGGGTTATGGTATATTTTAACGGACATATATTCGATTCTATACGTGTTTTGCTGACGGATTAGCACAACAAATGTGATAATATCTCTTTATTACATCAGCAAAGTGAATTGATTTGTTTCTGAACACGACCACTAATTTCATTACGGCCATTATCCTACTTTTTCTCACTACATCCTCGACCTTCGGTCAGGACACCCTTAACATGAGTTTACTAAGTCAAGTCGAAGTAGAAGAATTAGGCAATGATGTGTGGACCTACGTGGATGCGGAGGGGCGAGAGTATGTAATTTCTGGCAATCGTGGCAACAGCCAAATCCATGATATCACAGACCCAAAAGAACCGATCTTCTTGGCAGAAATACCTGGAGCGCGGTCGGTATGGAGAGACTTTAAGTCGTTTGGGGAATACCTCTACGTCGTAGCTGACCAAGGTCAAGATGGTGTGACCATCATAGATATGAGCAATCCACAAGATACCATCACTTTTAGCATGTGGACAGATAGCATCACAGTCAATGGGATCACTGATGTCATCAACACCTGTCATAATTTGTACATAGACACTCTTGTCGGTTTTGCCTATTTAGCAGGTTGTAACATCGGTGTCGGAGGCGTTATCACCCTTGATCTAAACGACGATCCAACGAATCCAACAGTAATAGGTATACAAGATCAAGCCTATGCTCATGATGTAATCGTCAGAGAGGAATTGATGTATACTTCTGAAATCATAGGTGGAGTATTAGCTGTATATGATGTTTCGGATCCTGCGGATGCGCTCTTTATCAATCGGATAGCTACGTCAACATTTTTTACGCATAATGCTTGGCTGTCTGATGACAATCAATTCATATTTACAACTGATGAAAGAGGTAATGCCTTCGTAGATGCCTACGACATCTCCGATGTCAACAATATCCAGCGAGTGGATCAGTATAGGCCAGTAGACGATATTGGAATACTGCCCCATAATACACACTATTTCGAGGGCTTCTTAGTTACGTCATGGTATAATGCTGGAGTAATCATTCTGGATGCACACCGACCGCATAACTTGATACGTGTAGCTCAATACGACACTAATCCGCAGAATGCCAATGGCAATTGGGGCGTGAGCCCATATCTTCCATCAGGCACGATCGTGGCGACTGATATAGACAATGGCTTGTTCATGCTCGAGGCTGACTATCAGCAAGCAGCATATTTGGAAGGTATCGTAATTGACTCATT
>CAZJTO010000513.1:0-1785 GCA_964548935.1 uncultured Saprospiraceae bacterium | reverse complement strand
AGACTCTTGATCAACAAGTAGAAAAAGCGGTAATAACAGTCCCGGCATACTTCAACGATACACAACGTCAAGCGACACGAGATGCGGGCAAACTTGCTGGTCTCGACGTATTGCGCATTGTCAATGAGCCTACTGCGGCTGCATTAGCTTATGGCATCGGCTCAAGCGACAAGGAGGAAGAGGTGGTAGCGATCTACGATCTCGGTGGAGGGACCTTTGATATCTCGATATTGCATATCCAGGGAGGTATATTTGAAGTGCTATCAACACATGGTGACACCTATTTAGGTGGTGATGACTTTGATCGAGCAATCGTTCAATATTGGATCGACAATAGCAGCCTGCACCCAGACCAAGTCGATGTTGACAAGACTTTAGGGCAACAGTTGAGACTAAAGGCTGAGGAAGCTAAAAAGTCATTGAGCACACAAGACCACTTTACAGGTGAAGTTAATGGCATCTCACTCAAGCTATCGGTGACAGAATTTAATAGTCTTATACAGCCTATAGTCAAGAAGACTATTGAGTCTTGCTCGTCAAGCTTGTCTGATGCGGAGATGACCATTGACCAAATAGACTCGGTCATCATGGTAGGAGGGTCAACCAGAGTACCATTAGTTAAGACAATGGTGTCAGAGTTTTTTAATCAAGAGGTGTATGACAATATCAATCCAGATGAAGTAGTGGCCTTAGGTGCTGCAATCCAGGCAGATATCTTAGCTGGAAATCGCAGCGACATGCTCCTCTTAGACATTACTCCATTGTCATTGGGTATTGAGACCATCGGCGGACTGATGGATACCATCATCCCAAGAAACAGCAAAGTCCCTACGAAAGCTGGTCGCCAGTATACCACCTCAGTAGATGGACAGACCAATCTCAAAGTATCAGTCTATCAAGGGGAGCGGGATCTCGTTGGAGATAATCGTAAACTAGGAGAATTCATCTTAAAAGGAATTCCTCCAATGGCTGCTGGCATGCCAAAAATCGACATTCAGTTTATCATCGATGCCGACGGAATACTCCGTGTAAAAGCATCTGAGCTGCGATCTAAGGTCGAGACGGAAGTACAGATCAAATCGCAATATGGGATATCAGAAGAAGAAATGGCTTTAATGCTGCGGGACTCCATGATACATGCCCAAGGTGATATGGATCAGAGAGCGCTTATCGAGGCTCGCAACGAAGGGCAAAATGTTGTGAGCCATACGGATAAGTTCATCAAGCAAAACGGACAATGGTTAGCTCCAGAAGACATAACGCAATTGCAATCATTCAAAAAAGAGCTGATCGGCTATATTGAGTCCGGCAACAAGGATGACATTAATAACTCGATGGAGCGCCTCAATGAATATAGTCGGCCACTTGCCGAGAAAGCCCTCGATTACAACATTCAGTCTGCATTAAAAGGAAAAGAAATCTAATGAAGGGGAAGCTCATCTATCCTTACATTAAGTATCAGAACTACTTAGTTAAGCAGATCAGAAAAAATCCTATTAAGGATCAACAGACGATCCTACAACACCTATTGAAGGGTGGTTCTAAGACTCGGTATGGGACAGACCATCGATTAGAGGCTAATATGGATTATGACTCCTTTAGAGCCGCAGTTCCAATCGTCGACTACGAAGAAGGACGAGAGTACTTTGACCGGATTAAAAATGGAGAAGTCGATGTGGCATGGCGAGGAAAACCTAAGTACTTCGCTAAGACATCTGGTACCACATCTGGTGTTAAGTATATCCCTATCACCGCAGATAGCCTACCTAATCATATCGGATCTGC
>CAZJTO010000512.1:0-1786 GCA_964548935.1 uncultured Saprospiraceae bacterium | reverse complement strand
TAACTTGTCCAAAGGAATCGCCCTCATGTAAGACATACTCGTGAATCTCAGCGTAATCTCTGGCCACCTCTCTATAGTTGATATAATCATCATGAGGGGAAAACAATCCATCCTCGCTGATAGAATCAGGTTTCTGCAATTCTTCAGCAGATATTAATCTATATGCGCCGTGTTCACCGAAGCTCTTGCTCAGGTTTTCTACTGCATGTTGATTGACTTCGTGGCTACCTGTCATCGCCATGAGTACTCCTACATCATTTAAGTCAAGATTATCACTTAAGTTATCCGTGTATATGTTGGCGTTGACGGCTTTTAGGCCCATAGCCTCAGCACGATTCGTATTATTCTTGTTACTGTCAACCAGTACCACATTGAGGCCGCACCCTTGGAGATACTCAGCGATTAATCTTGATGGCTTGGTCGATCCAACAATCAAAATGCCATTACTTGTTTCCAGTGTAACACCGAGCATTTTGGCGACCAAGTTTGCAGTAGTAGCATTCAGTAGTACCGTTCCGAGCACTACCATGAATACGAGCGGAGTGATATACTCAGCTTGAGGGAACCCTGCTCCTGCTAACTTCAATCCGAATAATGAGGCTATACCTGCCGCCACAATACCACGAGGACCCATCCAACTAATGAATAGCTTTTCCTTTGTAGTTAGAGTGGATTGCATCGTACTGATGAATACTGATAATGGCCGCACTAAAAAGATCACTAATGCAAATAGGGTCAATGGTCTCCAATCCTGAAGTAATTGTAGGTCCGATATATCAATATTAGCAGAGAGTAAGATAAAGAGCACTGAAATGAGAAGTATAGCCAAGGACTCCTTGAAGTAGTAGATCTCATTGATATGCTTGACCTCTATGTTGCCGAGTACCATGCCAGC
This sequence comes from uncultured Saprospiraceae bacterium, assembly GCA_964548935.1. Taxonomy (GTDB): domain Bacteria; phylum Bacteroidota; class Bacteroidia; order Chitinophagales; family Saprospiraceae; genus GYS-P2D. Next base: position 891 of record CAZJTO010000512.1, on the reverse strand, counting down.
GACCACTACGGTCAATAAACCGCTGTCATGTACGATTAAACTTGAAGCGATAAAGAGGAATAGTACAAATGCTAATGAGAAAATTGTCAATAGATAATGCGGTATCCAATCGCGCTTCAACATCTCTCTTAGCGCTAATGCTGAGATGGTCCCTAAGGACAATCCAACTAAACAAATCTGAATGAATTGAGTCAGGGCCTCAACCGTGAAACTGCCTTCATGATGTCCAGCTGCGCTGATAAATTCATAGACCAATACTGCCGCCAAGGCACCGATAGGATCAATCAGAATCCCTTCCCATTTGAGCACAGTGGCTACATTTTTATTGAGTGGCACATTGCGGAGGATTGGTGCAATTACAGTAGGGCCAGTTACAATAATTAATGCTGCAAACAAGAATGAAACAGACCAGTTGAGCTCCACAACGTAGTGTGCTAATAGGGTGGAGGCGGCAAAAGTCACCAAGGCTCCAATACTAATTAACTTTCCTATAGTGTCACCGATACCCCGAATTTCGTTCCGTTTCAGGGTCATACCTCCCTCAAATAGGATGATTCCTATGGATAACTCCACAAAATGAAACAGGTGCTCACCTGGGAACAATCCGTGACTACCATCCCATATTGGATTAATCAATTTCTCACCATCGGTCCATAGCGTCGATAGTGGACCTACTAAGAGGCCAGTTATGATGAGTGGAAGGATGGCAGGCACCTTAAGTTTCCACGCAATCCACTGTGCCAATATGCCGAGTATGACGATTCCTCCTATTTCTACCATGTTGTTTTGAGTTTCAGCTATAAAAATAATCGAAGTGAAGTTTTTCGCACCTGACGCGAGCAAAAAGCTTCTATTTAAAAGCCATACTTTTGTGCTTCGTTTTTTAAGACG
>CAZJTO010000511.1:0-1789 GCA_964548935.1 uncultured Saprospiraceae bacterium | reverse complement strand
CAGATGATACTAATATTGATGTTATTCCTATATTCAGGGTCGTCAATGGCTCAGTCAGACTTATCATGGGATATACTGAGTGATGTTACCTTTGAAGAACAATATCTCGAGGAATCTGATACCTATTGGTTGATTCCTTCTTTCGGAGATTTTATCAAGCTTTACGAGAAGCAGGAAGTCACTATTGAGGGCTATTTGATTGTTATTGACATAGACGAAAACTTTTTTGTCCTTTCCAAGTATCCCTATTCTGCCTGCTTTTTCTGTGGGGCTGCTGGTCCTGACTCAATAGTCGAGTTGCAATTAGATCAGAAGCTACGAGGAGTGCAGACTGATCAGAAAGTTCGTGTAAGAGGACGATTAAGTTTGAACAAGTCGGATATTGAGCACTTTAATTATATCCTCACACAAGCATCAGTAATTGAATGATGAAAGGGGGACAAAACTTCATGACGAAATCGATTTTTAATTCGGATTATCTAGGAGCAGCAGCCAGCGGCTTATGCATTATACATTGTCTTTTGACACCAGTGCTATTTGTTGTTCAGGCATCAAGCTCCTTGACTTGCTCAGAGATCAGTCCAGGCTGGTGGAGTGCTATAGATTATCTTTTTTTGGTAGTGACTTTTTTTGCGATACGTGCTACGACTAGATCTACCACTTCGGGATGGATAGCTCAGGCTTTGTATCTGTCATGGGCATTCCTCGCAATAGTAATAGTCAACGAATCTCTACATCTCCTACCTTTGTCTCCAATGATCAAGTATATACCTGCCGGACTATTGGTTACGCTGCACCTGTACAATTTGAACTACTGTCGGTGCGAGGATGATGTATGTAGCAGTGAATAAACGAGTATGAGTAGTGATATAACACGACCAGTTACTATTCTTACTGGTTTTTTAGGAGCGGGCAAGACAACTTTTCTCAATGATTTGCTGCAGCGAAATCCGAATAAAAAGTATGCCATCATAGAAAATGAGTATGGCAAGGAGAGTATCGATAGCGAATTAATACTCAGGGCGGAGGATGGTATTATTGAATTGAACAACGGATGTCTATGTTGCACCCTGAATGAAAATCTCTATGACATCCTCAATACGCTGCATCAACGTCGTGAAGAATATGATGAGGTCATCATAGAAGCTACAGGAGTCGCCGATCCCCGAGGGCTTGCAGATCCTTTTCTCAACAATTATAGTATCAAGAAGCAGTTTCCATTGAATAGGATAATCTGTTTGGTAGATGCGGAGCAAGTTGAAGATCAATTAAGACATACTGAAGAGGCAATACATCAGATTACATTTAGTGATGTACTGATCGTGAATAAGATAGATTTGGTCTCGACAGATCGCATCAATAAATTGAAAGAGCGGCTCAATGGGCTAAATCCTTTGGCTGAGATTATCCAAGGCTCGAAAGATGGATTTCCCTCTATAGAGCAGACCGCACACAATACGGATCTGGATGAAGGAATATTTAATGCGGCAAAAGCAGAGTCTATAACATCTTGGCCAGTTACTAAACCTCACGAGCACCACCATCATGATCATACTGATGGTGTGGTATCACACATGATTGTATTTGATCAACCATTTGATTATACGATGTTACACGTCAGGGTACTAGGGTTCTTGGCATTTCAGGCAGAAGGGTTATATCGTATGAAAGGATTGATATGGGTCAGCCATTCTGATCAACAGATGCTACTACAGTCCGTAGGCCCGCGATTATCCATTGATGACAAGAGGCCGTGGCAACAGGATGAAGTCCGGAGCAGCAAAATAGT
>CAZJTO010000510.1:0-1791 GCA_964548935.1 uncultured Saprospiraceae bacterium | reverse complement strand
CCTTCTTTCATGAAGGTGAAGATCAAGCATAAGCCGCATAAGAAATCTCGGTGGTTGATCCGTTTGTTTGGATTGCCTTTCAAGTTGTTTCCATCAAAATTTGAAGGATGGGCTGACGATACGATCAAGAAAATGGGGGTTCACTCTACGACCCATATAGATGCACCATGGCACTATGGTCCGACCTGTGAGGGCAAGCCTGCAAAGACGATTGATCAGATCCCCTTAGAGTGGTGCTATGGAGACGGTGTGGTCATTGATATGACCCACAAAGAGGATTTTGACCCGATTACGACAGCGGATATTAAACAGTTTCTTGAGCGTGAACGGATCAGCCTACAAAAGGACATGATTGTACTGATCAAGACCGGTAGAGATCGCCTCATGGGCACTAAGGAATTTTTTCAACAGGGTACTGGGATGAGTGCCGAGGCGACCGAGTGGCTCATCAAGCAGGGCATACGGGTGATGGGTATCGATCAATGGGGTTGGGACTTGCCGTTGCCATACCTTATCAAAAAAGCCAAGGAGAGCAAAAATAAAGAGCTCTTTTGGGAGGCACACCTCGTCGGTATTGATCATGAGTATTGTCATATGGAACAACTTACTAATCTCGATGCGTTACCGACAACAGGCTTTAAAGTGTCCGCATTTCCGCTGAAAATCAAAGGTGGTTCCGCTGCGCCTGCTCGGGTTGTAGCCATCATTGAGGAATAGCGGTCCGTTTTTACTTTGGACTCGCTACATCCACCTGTGCCAAGGGTGTTAAGTCCTCGACAGACATCCTATTTGGAGTGAAGCTGTTGATACTCATCTGATGCAAGAATCCTTCACTCTTGAGGTTGGACTCTACAGGCATCACACTGGGCAGTATGATCCCATTGTAATCCTTGTATTCGGTATAGTGAGCGGCACCTGATACGAATGGGTAGGTATCTCTGACGGTGTATTCTACCTTGACGATCTTTTTAGTGTTGGCATCAATCCATAACACATATTGGTCTATTGTTTTCTGCGGTTCTACAGTCTGCCATGAGGCTATAATGCCTTCTGTGATAGTGCCATTGATCTGTTGTGTGCCGACATAGTCGACAACAGATGCTTCCTGTATCCGCTTAGGCAACTCGATAAAATACTGATAGGTAGGTATCCAGAAGGTCATGTCTGCATCATCCTTGGTAGTAGCATGTCCATTATCATCGATGAGGTAGGTCTGCCAAGATTGAATGCCCCATGTTTTACCTTGATCTGCTCCGCTGGCGATCTCCATACGACCATCGTAGTTATGTGGATTGTAGTCGAGGGAGAAGTTCATCTTTTGCTCCTTAAATGGATGTGCCTGCTTACCTAAAAATCCATAAAACTCCTCGGTAAAATCTACGTGGTAGGTCTCTATGCTATCCCAGGCCGCTATATTATGGGCCTCACCCATGACGGTCATTAGCTGCTGAGCTTTGGCTGTGTCGTTGGGATAACTATATCCATCTGGACTCAGATCTGACAGCTTGAAGAAGTTCACCCCGCCGATGATCAACAGCAGCAGGATTATGAGGATAACAATTATGACTGATTTTTTCACAATATTCGTTGATTACACATAGCCCTATGAGGGTAGTTGTCCATTAATGAGGGTTCACTCTACAATATAACAAGTACGCTGCTACCATCATATGCTACCTAAGCGCACTTACTATATCCTTTTGGCTATGCCCCTTGGCAACGCTCTATTTAATGGGCATCTTCTACATTGGACTCAATCCATTTAGCACACTCATTGAAGTCAGCGAATAC
>CAZJTO010000509.1:0-1799 GCA_964548935.1 uncultured Saprospiraceae bacterium | reverse complement strand
GAGTATCTCTGACACTTTCTGCTCTCCAATAGGATTATTGATAAGGACCATGTTTATGATGATGAGCTTTGAGATGCGCTCAGGATGTAGCATAGCCATCTCTTGGACGATAGCGCCACCCCAGTCATGTCCACCCAAATAGAATTGATCAATACCAAGCTCATCGGCTACTGCGAATAGATCCAATGCCATCTGGTCCTTGGTATAGTGAGCTTCCTCAATAGCACGATTACTATCGCCCATCCCACGTAGGTCTACAGCTATCACTCTATAGTCGAGAAGAAACGGCGTGACATGATGCCAACAATAACTGGATTGCGGCCATCCATGTACTAACATCAGCGGCGGCCTATGCAGGTCGCCATATATCCGTGCAGCAAACTGCCCTCGTGAGGTGTCAATTAAACTGATGTTTGGTGCATTCATGTGTCTTAAGATAGCCAATAGTGTCAATTTGGATACGTATCAACTCACGTCAATTACTTGAGTGTTCTTTATATTAGACGTTGAGGAAATCGGTGATTTAGAGCAAGCTTACATCTATACATGAACATAAGATTCTTTTTTGTTGATTTTTTTGATCTGTTCATTGATCTATTTTCATTAGAACATACAAACATTTCATGTTTGGAATATAATAGTTGAATTATGGTCGTCCGAGTTTTATCCATTGTAGCACTACTGATGATTGCACAGTGTGTTATTGGGCAACGTACGCTCTCTGGAATCATCCAAAGTGAGGATAATCAAGAACGATTGCCATTTGCCGATGTGGTGATCAAGGGCACCAATACAGGAGCCTCAACGAATGTTGATGGTTACTTCGCACTACTCAATGCACCAACCGATAGCTTCAGCTTGCAGATTGCGTATGTAGGTTATGCAACCAAGGAAATCTTCATCGAAGCTGGATCGGATGACATAACAGATTTTAAGATCGACTTGTCCACCGGTGTTTTATTGGATGAGCTGGTCATCAGCGGACGATCCTATAAGGTCCTCAATGCATCAGAAGGTATTAGTTCTATTCAGATTTCGCCGAAACAATTATCCCTGCTACCTAATATTGGAGAGGTAGACATATTCCGATCATTGCAGCTGTTGCCTGGGGTTAGTGCCAGTAATGAGAATAGCTCTGGCCTCTTCGTTAGGGGAGGCACGCCAGATCAAAATCTTGTGCTACTCGATGGGGTCACGGTGTATAATGTAGATCACTTCTTTGGATTTTTCTCAGCCTTTAATGCCGATGCCATTAAGGATGTGCAACTCTTCAAGGGCGCCTTTCCGGCCAAGTATGGTGGTCGATTATCTGGTGTTGTCGATCTTACGGGTAACACGGGTAATCCTACCGAGTTCCATGGTAATGTAGGTGTTAACTTGCTCAATGCTCGTGCTAATCTGCAGATCCCGTTATTTAACAAAGGGTCACTGACGATTAGCGGCAGGCGTTCCTATACAGATCTAATCCAGAGTCAATTATTCCGGGATATATTAGGTGTTTTTGAAGACACTGAGGTGCCACCAGACATAGATGGTCTCGAGATAAATTCGACAGAGCCATCTGTGTTTTTCTTTGATATGAATGCCAAGCTGAGCTACAATCCTTCAGAGAAGGACGTCGTAGCATTTTCATTTTATAATGGTGGCGATCATCTCGAAAACTTTAATGACCTCAGCTTGGAGCGACTCAATGGCGCCTTGCAGTTTGATATAGATATTGACGAGACCACAGACTTTGGAAATCGTGGGGGTAGTGCCAAATGGTCACGACAGTGGTCTCCGAAGTGGTACTCTAATCT
>CAZJTO010000508.1:0-1802 GCA_964548935.1 uncultured Saprospiraceae bacterium | reverse complement strand
CCTCACAGAAGTCATCCCTCAATGATGATAAGGATGCTCCGATGATTGGATCATCAAGTCCTCTATAGTTCCAGCCCCATACTCTACATGTGCCTACTGGTGCATCACTTAGATCAATTGTAGTAGAAACCGCAGAGTTAACCCAGTCGACGATGATGTTACTCGTATCTGTGATGATATACCAGTAGCTCAGGTTAGGCGCTGTAGTGGTGTGTGTTACATCAAAAACGATCTGACCTGCACACTGTGCAAACTCAGTACTTCCGTCCAAAAGTGTTACTCGACCTCCATCAGGGATCTCTCTATGTACTGTGATAAAATTGTTAGAGATCGCCTCACAATCATCATCTGTTAATTGAGAGATTGGTTGACCTATGATAGGGTCGTCAAGCCCTCTATATGACCATCCCCAAACTCGACAAGTACCCGCAGGAGCACTACTCAGATCGATAGTGTTGGACTCAGCTGAGTTGACCCAGTCAATGATATTGTTATCCTCGTCCGTGATGATATACCAATAACTCAAAAATTGTGCGGTAGTCCTGTGTGTTACATCAAAAGTGATCTGACCTGCACACTGCGAAAACTCGGTACTTCCGTCCAAAAGTGCTACCATACCACCATCAGGAGATTCACGATATACTGTGAGTGGCTCAGAAAGATCAAAACATCCTTGTAGATCTGACAGATTGTTACCAATTGTTGCTCCAGAGAACCCTGAACTGTATGCGACAGACCAAATAAAACAGGTACCTACACCTAGATCATCAAGATCAAATGGGCCATTGCCAGAAGGCACCACTAAGATATTATTCCTGTCATCAGTAATAATGAAGCCAGTTCTGTTACCTATTGGATTCGTAGTAAATACCACATCTAATGGATCAGGATTACCATCAACACATATTGAGGTATTGTTAGTTTGAGTTTGGTCTATCATAAAAACAATAGTACCGCCATCAGCATCACAATCATTACCATTGCCATTGTTGGCTACTGCATCACATATCGTAGAACTCTCTAACGAATATGCCCCTACACCTGTTAATGAGACATCTTTGACAAGTGATAGAGACATACTGATTGTATCAGCTCTATCTCCAGAAGTCCAGATTCCTGCAGCAGCTGCTACAGCTTCTCGGGTACTTCCACCACGGGATCCCCAGATTACATAGTCCTCAAGTCCAGAAACAGAACCAAAGTTGGAATTGGAGTATACTCCAAGCTCATCCGACAAGGGATTCAAATTAAATCCAGAAACAGTTACTGTCTGCTGCGGTGCTATCTCTAAGTTACCACATTCCAAAGTGAGATTAGTCATGCGAGTATAACGCGGGCGGTCACACAACCACCATTCTGATACATCTACTGTTGTATTACCAGTATTGATTAATTCTACAAAACCATCACTGGAAATCTCACTTATTTCAATCTGACCAGACAAACTGGAAAGACCCAAATAAGTCATCATTGCAAGTGTTATACGAAAAAATATAGTTAATATTTTCAAACTTTTTTATTTAAAATCAAATGAATAAAAATCGACAGTGAATTCAAAAGTCATAACATGCACCATTACCATTGCATCGGCCCTATGGATGCGACACATGAAATATATTTTCCTTAATATTTTGTTAAAGAATACAATATGAAGTCTTGAAGATTACTTGTATTCTTAGGGTAAAACCTAATAGACCTATCAGGATTTATGCATAAGAAATGCATTACTGAATTAGACCTAATTATCTAATATTCAGATTTTTAAACATTAAATAATTATGTAATAAACTGTAGGATCAATT
>CAZJTO010000507.1:0-1808 GCA_964548935.1 uncultured Saprospiraceae bacterium | reverse complement strand
TCTGGGGATGATATCGTAGGCCAGCACACTGGTGCCACGACCCAACAAGCTGAGAATACAAAACAACAAGCGATAGAGAATACTGCGAGCGTGGGTGGAGAGATCAGCACTACACAATCCATCAAAAGTGAAACAGAAGATGCTGTGCAGGGAGGTGAGGCTGATACCAAGAGAGGTATACTTACATCTGCTCTGGGACAGAATGATTCAAATCGTGATGCACTGGATAATGGAGCACAGATTGGTGACGCTATAGTCAACAGAAGCACGAGAACATCTGATGTGGGACAGAACTATTTCAATGGCGATGCTGGGGGCTTCAGACCTAACCGATCTAATAGTCGACCACTGTCTGAGAATGAAAATGTTGTGAGTGAGCACGCTGTATATAGCTCCTCTGCCGATCAGAGTGTTATTGAACATGATGGGCAAGCGGAAATTGATCAAACGTCTATAGAGCAATCTGGTAATAGCGATATTAGGAAACCAAACACTAGTGCCCCTGCGAGCGCATCAGAATACGTGTTGAAATCTTCCCTCACTAACAGCAGAACAATAGAAAAAAGTAATAATAGTATTTCTGCAGTTCCTGCGATCAACATAGCTCCTTTAGCACTTAATGATATTACTTGCGACGGGACGATGACTTTTGAGCATGAGCCTAGAGAAATATTAGAAGAGCATAACCCTAAGTGGATATTCAACGCCAATGTTGGAGTTGAAACTGCACAGTCTCCGTTGGGAGGGCGTAGTGATGTGGATTACAGTGTCGGACTACGTCTTGGGTATATCGCCAGCTCAAAGCTGAGCTTTAATGTTGGAGCGAATTACATACGAGAGGCTTATCAAGCTCAAGGCGAAGATTATATCCCTCCAGTAGGTTTTTGGTCAGCAAGTGAAGGGGTTCCACCAGAGATAGTACAGGCAGTATGTGATATGCTCGACCTTTCAATAGGAGCATCATATCATTTCACCGATGTACAAAGTAATGGATTGGTGGCACGGGTTAACCTGCTTTCTAACTTTATGTTAAGAGAAGAATATGACTATCAATTTGATGAAAGCAGTGATGACTTCACAGGAGTCTTTTCTGGAGAAAATCACAATTTTGCCAGCCAGATAGAATTGTCTACGGCTTATAAATTAAGAACAGGAGGAGGATACTTCATTGACGCCGGACCATACCTAAAACTTCCGCTCAGCGGAGTAGGTCACGGCAACGTAAGACTGACTTCCGTAGGAATCAGAATCGGCGTCTCACTAGTCAAGTAAAAATACAAGCCGCGAGTTGGTGGCAAACAATTTGGTTATTCTTATTGAGCATCAGGGGTTACCCTAACCGAGGGAGCATATGGTATCATGTGCTCCTTTTTTTAAGAAAACATTTAGACTGGCCGCATCCAAAGAATGAAACACTACGTAGTTATAAATGAAGTGCTTTCTCTAAGCTGTAAATTAAAATGAGATTCTTTTTCAGAGTTGATATTTGATCATAAGTATAGATAGTCATGATCAGATATCAATCTGGGGAGGATTACAAAATATTAGTGTGAGTTCCATTCCAAAATGGATTTACCCATCTGCTTGTAGTAGGTGGGTTTTTTAGTATAACCTACTAGGTATAATTACTGAAACAAGGCATCGACTCAATCTTGATATGACGCGTGATGGAATAGGATTGGTGTTGAATTTTTAGAGATGCAACTGTTGGTTTAATCCTACTTGCCATATAGTTCATCCATTCTGTGTTCGCTTTTGTATCTTTCTGCCCATCTTTGATTCATTCATAAACATCCTATATCCGCCTA
>CAZJTO010000506.1:0-1812 GCA_964548935.1 uncultured Saprospiraceae bacterium | reverse complement strand
GCTCCTCTTCAGCGGGAGCAGGCACAGCTAGCACATCGGATAAAGATCGAGAAGATGATTACCTCATATGTTCCGAATACGAAAACAAACCCGTTAATGACAAAGTAAATAATGTCGCACTGTTCAAACATGACAATGGACAATTCTATTTCGCCTTGTACAATAAGGATGGAAGTGTCAGATTGAGATCAGAAGGATTTCGCACCTCGCAGGAAAGAGATCAAGAATTATCTGCTGTACTTAAATATAAAGACGACAAGAGTCTATATGAAAGACTCGAACCACGAAAAGGCTACTACTTAGATGTCCTTAGAGATAAAGATGGTCGTGAAGTAGGTAGGTCTTGTTTGCAAAAAGTAAAGGATAAGAAAGTAGCACCAGTCAAAGCAGCGCCTATCGTTGCAACTGCTGCTACTGCTGCTGCACTAGCGATTGCCAAAACACCTAAGACAGAGAAAAATGTCGTAGAAACAACTGAAGCAAAAGCGGTTTCCAAAAAGCCTAAGACAGAGAAAAAGGTCGTAAAAACAACTGAAGCAAAAGCAGTCTCCAAAAAGTCTAAGACAAAGAAAAAAGTCGTAAAAACAACTGAAGCAAAAGCGGTTTCCAAAAAGCCTAAGACAGAGAAAAAAGTCGTAAAAACAACTGAAGCAAAAGCAGTCTCCAAAACTCCTATGACAGAGAAAAAAGTCGTTGGAACAACTGCAGCAAAAGCAGTAGCGACAACCTCCACATCTTCATCTGGATTCAAATGGTGGTGGCTGTTACCACTTTTATTGATACCGTTATTCTTTTTAATAAGAGGCTGTGATAAGGATCAGACATCAACACCGCCACCTGTTAAAGAAGTGGTCAAGGAAAAATCAGTAGAGCAGACAACACCACCGCCTCCTGTAGAGAAAGAAATCAAAGAAGTGGAAAAGCCAGTAGAGCAGAAAACACCACCACCTGCTGTTGTAGGATGTAATTGTAATGATTTAGTTCATCCCGTCTTTAAAATTCCAGCTGGTCCAGCACCGAAAACTACAACAAGGTTAGGTCTGGCTCCTGAATATGGTAATTCACATAGCTTGGATGCCAATGGGTTTTATAACAAATTGAATCAAGCTTATCAAAGTTCGAATGCTGAAAAGCGGTTTCTAGATGGTATTTTCAGGCAAATGGGATATAATGGAGGATGGAAAGATGCAACACCGACACTATTCAGTTCTGTAACGGTTCCAAGAGGATCCACAGGAAATCTGGGAACCAAAGCAACACATCAAACTGTGCATAGAAAACTGGATCCTACAAATTCAAGGGACTTGGAGGCTTTTAAGATTAGCGCAAAGAATAAATGTGATCTGCATTTTATGAAAACTTGCGGCAATCACTTCTTTATTGAAAAATGTAAATAATATGAAGTAAGCTGGGAATCGACCAGTTGAACTAATGGGCTTGTATAAGTCCATTGATACTATAGATAATTAAGTATTACTGTATAAAAGAGAGTACAATCCATACGGATTGTACTCTCTTTATATTACGACTTCACTGACGTAGAACTGTGTTCTACAGTTCATATATTGTCATCCCCAATCAAGAAAACTATGTTTTTCCGATGGACCAAGCGTAAAAGGCAGCATCATGCAGGCCACCTTCCCCCTAAATAGGCGATCTTATATGTGTGGCGATAGCCCACCGATCCATGATTGGGACTTTACGCCTGCCGTATCCAACTATGTGGAGTGCAGCGATGAGGCTGAACTCATGAGATTATTCACCAGTCTCTCTGAGGAGGGTCAAGTGATGATGACTAGGCAATTATGGCTT
>CAZJTO010000505.1:0-1816 GCA_964548935.1 uncultured Saprospiraceae bacterium | reverse complement strand
AACTCATCCTGATCAAATCCCATCAAGTTCGTCTTGTCTTGACGGGCATATCTCAGCGCACGATAGTTGAAGATGCGTTCACAATCAATGAGATGCATGATGACTTCTTTGATGGACCATTTATCTGGGGCGTAGCGATGTAATGCTTGCTCTTCAGTCAATCCTGATGCGAGGTCTATGAGAGGTGCATTATTATGATCTAAGGCCGTAGCTAGGCTCATCCCTTTTGGAATCAGGTCTATATAGATGCCATAATATGTACCATAATCCGCTCTTGTTAGAGAATCTACGGTGATGTCGAGATGTTTACTGCTCATAAGTCTCTTTATTTTCATAAAACGGGGCATTGCGTTTAAATGCGCAACCAAAATCTACGAGGCTCTCAGTATTCTGAACACCTTCGATGTTTTCGATTTTAGAGTATAGGATATCCCGCATATGTTGACTATCCTTTGCAACGATGCGGATATATAAGGCGAACCGCCCTGAGATATGGTAGCATTCTGTCACCTCTGGGATTTTTTTGAGCTCTTCGATTACATGTTGTGTGTTGCCTATGCTATGTAATGTGATGCCTGTGAACGCCCCCCACTCAAATCCGAGTTTCTTTTCATCCAGTTCGATGCTATGTCTATTGAGGACACCCGCTTTTTTGAGGCGAGTGATCCGCTGATGGACCATCGTATTAGAAATATTAAGGTCTATAGCTATCTGAGAGAATGGCTTCTTGCCATCTTTTTCAAGTTCTTTGAGGATCTCTGTATCGTATTTATCTAAATCGATGGGGCGACTCATGGGCTATGGCATTATTTAAGAGCCACAAATATAGAAAAGTCAAATTGACTTGAATTGCTGCGATTAATTTAAGTGAATAGCAAAATTGAATAAGGATACCACACAATCGCCACTGCATATCACAAGTGTAACAGAATCAATGCGATAATAGCAGGTCCTGCTTGCACGATGAATATCTTGCGACTGACAGTCATAGCACCCCATATCCCTGCGACGATCACACAGGATAAGAAGAAGATCCAGATATATAGTTTCCACGGATGCTCATCAACGAAAAACCCCCAGATCAGCCCTGCTGATAGGAAGGCGTTGTACACACCTTGATTAGAGACAAGGGATTTAGTGGATTCATAGAATCCTTCTGGTCGCCGACCAAAGACCTTTGGGCCAAGAGTGGTCCAAGCGAAGCTCTCCACATAAAAGAAGAGTAGGTGCTCAACGAGCACAATGGCCACAAAAACCTGCGTCAGTATCTCCATAGTTCGTAGGGTTATTCATTTAGATAGAATACTGTAAAATACAATTTACTTATCTTAAGCAACTCAAAACAACAGTAAATATGCTTCATGTACCTGGACTATATATCATACCCAGCGAAGGCAGAGGGCGAGGCGTATTCACCTCAGAATCATTGAGTGAAGGCGATCTCATTGAGATCTGCCCAATCGTCAAGTTGCCCGATGGCGATCTCACACATATTGATCAGACTACCCTCTATGACTATTACTTCCTCTGGGAAGAAGAAGGGTATCGAGGATGCATAGCATTGGGATATGGGAGCATCTACAATCACCATATCAAGCCCAACTCAGATCTCCTATTTGATTATGAAGACTCCACCATCAAGATACTAGCGAATCAAGCCATAGCCTCCGGCGAGGAGTTATTTATTGATTATACGGGCAGTGGATTGACTAAGGAATCGGACTTGTGGTTTGAGCCAGTGTGATGTTAGGATTTTTTTTGTTGGGCGTAGGCTGCGCCTGCGTCCGAGCGATAGTAAAACTCTTTTTACATATCC
>CAZJTO010000504.1:0-1821 GCA_964548935.1 uncultured Saprospiraceae bacterium | reverse complement strand
AGAGTGAATATAGGTTCTCATTGGAAGATGATAGAAACAACCTTCACCATGGACTTGGATTTACTGTATTCTTAGGACCTAAAGATCAACCTAAAGAAGAAGTAGAAGAGGAGGCAGAAGAGGAAAAAGAGGCACTGGATAGTGATATGGACGGAATTATAGATGAGTTAGATTTATGTCCACAAGAGCCGGGCTTAGAGGAATTAGACGGTTGTCCTGATGACGACGGCGATGGTATAGCCAACTTCAAAGATTTATGTCCAAGTCAAGCTGGTTCACTTGAGATGAAAGGGTGTCCAGATTCTGATGGCGATGGAGTTAGTGACAATGATGATGAATGTCCTAATCTGGCAGGAAATGTTGCTAACAACGGATGCCCGAATGATGACACCGATGATGACGGGATACCGAACGATCTGGATCGTTGTCCTACCGTTGCAGGTCCAGCGACCAACGGAGGTTGTCCTGAGGTAGATGGTGATGGTGACGGCGTGCCAGATAATCTGGACAAATGTCCTAACGTATACGGATCTAAAAACACACTTGGATGTCCAGATTCGGATGAAGATGGAGTGCCCGACAATACGGATCAATGCCCTAATATTAAGGGGTCAGCATTAAATAACGGATGTCCTAATGACAATGCGGACAGTGACAATGATGGTATACCTAATAACATTGATCAATGTCCTGATGTCTTCGGACCAGCAAGTAACAACGGTTGTCCTACTCCGACTCAACCTACGCAGCCGACAAACACTCAACCGACAACTACTCAGCCGACTAGGCCTACTACGCCAACACCGGTACCAGTAACTCCTCCAGTTGATGTTGATACAGATGGTGATGGAGTATTAGATCGATATGACAACTGTCCTCGACGTCCAGGATTGGAGATCTACGGCGGTTGCCCTGACACAGATGGTGATGGTATAGATGACAGTCGCGATAATTGCCCTACAGCGGCAGGCCCAGTAGATACAGGTGGGTGCCCTAATGTTGCGGCAAGTGATAGACGTATACTGGATATAGCTATGCGCTCAGTACAGTTCCAGTCCGCACGAGCAGAGATCAAATCTGAATCATTTGTTTATCTAACTCAGATCGCTGAAATCATGAAGAGATATCCAGATTTCGATCTTTCGATAGAAGGTCATACTGATGGACAAGGAGATGCAACAACTAATCAGAGACTTTCTGAGACAAGAGCTCGCGCATGTTATAACTTCTTGATCAGCTCTGGTGTAGATGCGAATAGAATGACTTATGTGGGTTACGGGGAGTCCAGACCAATTGCTACCAACCAGACGGTTTCAGGTCGAACATTAAATAGAAGGGTAGAGTTTGCCTTAGTTCCGAGATAACTAAGCGAAAAAAATTTTAGTTTAGATTGTGTAGCAGACAGGTCTCTATGACCTGTCTGTTTTTATTTTAAGAAAAAGCAAGTCAAATTCTAAAGGTATCAGACTCAGACTTCTTTCTGCTGTTTTTCCAGTTGCTCGACGTCCTTCAATACCTTCTCAGTCTGCTTGCGACGCATATCGATTAGATTCATCCTGATTTCCGAATCACTAAGGGCTAAGATTTCAGCCGCAAGTATTCCAGCATTTTTTGCACCGTCCAGCGCTACAGTAGCCACTGGGATACCACCAGGCATCTGAAGAATACTCAGTACACTATCCCAGCCATCTATAGAGTTGCGTGACTTGATGGGCACACCGATCACGGGTAAGTGTGTAAGCGAGCTTACCATACCTGGCAAATGCGCTGCACCTCCAGCACCAGCAACAATTACTTTTATACCTCGGCTTTCAGCCTCAG
>CAZJTO010000503.1:0-1823 GCA_964548935.1 uncultured Saprospiraceae bacterium | reverse complement strand
TCCTTAAGAATGGCCCTCGAGTAAAGGGCTTTTCTTTTTTCTACTACTCTCGTTTTCCTTCATAAAATGTACAACGTCCAAACCCGTAGTTCCTTGTGTCAAGATGGCCTGGTCTAACGCTCAATAAAGGCGCCTCATGCGATTTTAATTGACTCGTTTATGCTTCCTTCGATAGAGATGGTCTGTTTGATTGTATGGACGATTCGCTTGGGCAGTCTTCTCATCTAAGAAGGCTTACAGGACTATATTCTCACGAGTTACTAGTAGACATCTTACTATTTGGTTCGATATCATTTTGATCCAGTAATAGATCAAATTTCACGAGATAAGCGGTCACGACAGCAGATGTTATATGATAGATCAATACGATAGAAGTCCCTCCAGGAATCAGTTGATCAATCCCAAACCAACTCCCCATGCGGTAGATTATGAAGATCCCTATACAGGACTTACACAGTTCTAACCAGACAGCGCTTTTGTCGCGGTCCATAAGCGTCGTGTAACTATAGACCATCAGGAACAAATAAGCTCCATAAAAGAACACCTCTGGCTGTCCTATTGTAGCTATTTGAAGCAAGAGATGGAATGTCATCGCTGACAACATGACAAACTGAAACCACGACCACCCTATCAATAGACTCGTCGGTCGTGTGTCATAAGGCACAAAGGAATCCGTGGTGGCATACGACACAGGCGTTCTATCCTTGACATCCTCTGGCCTCCATCCTGTGGGCATAAACCAGATCCTCATCTTATCAGTCCAACTATCTGTATACCATGCATCTCTAATCAGGAGCCAGAGATGCATCAGATTGATCCGTATGGGATTCCAAGTATTGACCTGCCTCGTAACACCATATACACAGGGTACATCATCTAACTCCTCCTGGAAGGTGCCAAACAACCTATCCCACACACAGAATACTGGGGATAGATTCTTGTCTATATAGATCGGATTCATAGCGTGATGAACTCTGTGCTGAGATGGTGTAACGATGATGTACTCCAGCCAACCCAACTTGCCGATATGCGTGGTATGATACCACACTTGGATGAATAGATGAAATGGTGTAACGATAGCGATTACTTGAGGAGGAACGCCTAAAATGGCAGCCGGCAATAAGAAGAAGACGCTCACATTGACAAATTTGGATACTGATTGACGCAGCGCCGTGGCAATGTTGAAGGTTTCACCAGAGTGGTGAATCACATGTCGATTCCAAAAAATATTCACACTATGGGCCAACCGATGATACCAGTAGGTTCCGAAATCTAAAAACACCAATGCCAATAGATAAGTAACCCACGATGCCTTTACCTGAGATATTGCTATATGCTCATACATATACTTGTAGCCGATGATCACTACTGTTAATCCCAATACACTCTTGATCGCATTAGTCATACCAGCAGAGAGACTGGATATCGTATCCATCGCTCTAAAGTTGAATCGGTCCACAGCATAGGAATAGATGACCTCCATAACAATTAAGAAATATATGGCTGGCAGTAGGACTAAAAGGACTTTTGCAAAGGCTTCCATGTGTGTACAGCATTGAGTAGAAGTAGTAAGATAGCTATTTGGACAGCACTCCATCTCCAAAAAAATTGAACAAAAAAAGAGGGCATATAGCCCTCTTTCTTAATTTATATCGCTCTATAGTCTATGAGTTAGTACTCATAACTAAGCGTTCGGTATGGTGATCACTATTTGCCACCATTTAACTGATCCTGTAATTCTGCAAGCTCATCCCACTCACCATCAGCACAAAGCTTCGATTGTTGAGGCCATGTACCTGGGTCAGCGAGTTTGTAGCGACTGC
>CAZJTO010000502.1:0-1834 GCA_964548935.1 uncultured Saprospiraceae bacterium | reverse complement strand
TTTGTACTTGAGTGATGGTGATTCCTTTAAGGCTAGTGTCCAGGCGGCGTTTACAACAGATGCAGATCAAGAAGATGTTGACGCTATATTTTTTGATGTAGATGGTGATGGAGATGAGGACCTATATGTTATGAGTGGAGGTAACGAGCAGCCCAAAGGATCTGATTACTACCAAGATCGCTTATACATAAATAATGGTAATGCTCTCTATACCAGAGATGATCAATCCGTCCTTACATCTTTAAATTACTCTGGAGGCGTAGTCAAAACATTGGACTATGATGATGACGGAGATCTCGACGTAATTGTGGGAAATCGGATTATTCCTCAGTCATATCCTATCGCCGCCCCTTCTGTTCTACTCAGAAACGATAATGGAAAGCTAGTCGATGTAACTCAAGAGCAATTTGGCGATTTATCATCTGCTCCAGAGATTATCAATGATATTGAGTTAACAGATATTGATAAGGATGGGGATACAGATATTATAATAGTGGGGGAGTGGTCAGGTATACGGGTATATATTAATCAAGGAGGTAATTATAAATTATCTATACGGCATGGAGAATTGGCTCAGCTAACCGGTTGGTGGTATAGTATTACAGCCACTGATGTCAATGATGATGGTCTGACAGATTTTGTTGTGGGCAATGTTGGTAAGAACATTAAACATAAAGCGACCAAGGATAAGCCTTTTAAGATCTATGCAGAAGATTTTGATGAGACAGGCACCCTTGATATTGTCCTGACCAGTCATTACAAAAATGAAGAAGTGCCGGTGCGTGGTAGAGAGTGCTCAAGTCAGCAGATGCCATTCATCGCTGAGAAGTTTGAGACCTATAGTGAGTTCGCAAATGCGTCCATAATTGATATTTACGGCAAAGATGAAGTCACTAATGCCTATGCTAAAGAAGTGGTGACATTTGAATCAGTGCTATTAATTGCTCAGCCGGATGGCAGTTATACCGTCCAAACCTTACCAAATCAAGCACAAGCCTTTCCATTGCTCGGTTGCCTGTCTATGGACCTTAATGATGATGATGTAGACGACTTACTATTATTGGGCAACATGTACAACACAGAGGTGGAAACTCCTCGGCTAGATGCCGGGTCTGGCTTAGTATTGCTGTCAGATCAGGAGTCGGGATATCGTGCGGGCTTGTGCCCTCGCTATTGCTTTTATACGATCGGAAATACCAAAGAATTGCATTCAATTACCGTTGAAGAACGAAAATATATCATTGCATTAGCTAACAATGGTGCTCCGAGCATGTTTCAAGTGGTCAATTAGGAACGGTTATTGATACATTACAATAAAATGTAATATGAAATGGACTGTTAGTTTTGAAAAATACCTCAGATATGAGCGTAGGTATTCAGACCATACAGTGCGATCTTATATTAATGACCTAAATCAGTTTTCAGTATATCTCTCCGCTCAGCTGGGCATGGCGGATGAATCTGGTTTAAAACATTTTCATGTGCGATCCTGGATTGTTCACTTG
Source organism: uncultured Saprospiraceae bacterium (assembly GCA_964548935.1). Taxonomy (GTDB): domain Bacteria; phylum Bacteroidota; class Bacteroidia; order Chitinophagales; family Saprospiraceae; genus GYS-P2D. Next base: position 329 of record CAZJTO010000502.1, on the reverse strand, counting down.
ATGAAAGACAACTATACAGCCAAGACCGTTAACCGAAAGATATCTACACTTAAAAGTTATTTTAAGTACTTGAAGAAGTCTGGCCACATTAAGAGCAACCCTACCGCTAAAGTAATTGCGCCTAAAATTGCTAAGCGGCTTCCTGTAATAGTAAGAGAAGAACGGCTTGAAAATTTGCTGGATCATCCAATCGATTATGGTGATTTCGAAAGTGTTAGGAATCAACTAATCGTAGAGTTATTGTACACCACAGGAATCCGGCGCTCAGAGTTGATTGGCCTCAAAGATTCGGATATCAATCATTCTTTAAAACAGATTAAGGTATTAGG
>CAZJTO010000501.1:0-1840 GCA_964548935.1 uncultured Saprospiraceae bacterium | reverse complement strand
ATACTCAAGCCCATGAACATGACAAACTCACTATATCGATCTATCACGGAATCGAAGAAGGCCCCAAACTTTGATTTCATGTCATACAACCGGGCCAATCGACCATCCATTGTATCCATTAATCCTGCAAATCCTAAAATAATACCAAACCCAAAAAGGTTATCGCCATACTCCATGCTCGCAAAATCAAAGTAATTCAGCAAATGAATTACCGCTAAGACATTGAGTATAAAACCGATGACAGTAATATGATTGGGTGTAATGCCAAGCTTTTTTGTAAGATGTACAAGTGGGTCAAAAATCTTATAAAGAATTTGTTGCCCCGCTTCTTTGTATCCCATAGAAATGCAAGATATGACTTTAGACTGTTGTATCCTCAATGTGAACTTGATTGTTGCTCGATTTCTCCTTTATAGCCAATAAAACGCCCGTTTTTTCTAAGAATTTTCCATAATTTTCAATGATTTAAGCAGATTATATGGAAACATACGCTCTAGCCCTCACCTACGCTATTCCAGGTTTTGTCGCCTTGATATTCATTGAATATTTCGTTAGTATCTGGATGAGTTTAGAGGTTAATCGCAGTATGGACACCATATCAAGCCTGAGTTCTGGCATGACTAATACCCTAAAAGACTTAGTAGGCTTGTCGATAGTAATCTTGAGTTATGGATGGATGGTAGAGCATCTGGCGCTCACATCGATACCATCTACTTTAGCTGTATATGTTACGGCATTCATACTTATAGATTTTGCATCATACTGGTCTCATCGTTGGAATCATGAGATAAACGTCTTTTGGAATCGTCACATCGTGCACCACAGTAGTGAAGAGTTTAATCTGAGCTGTGCCCTACGTCAGAGCATATCCGGTATTGTCGGGATCTATTTCTTCTTGTCAATCCCTATGGCGCTATTAGGCATACCGGCTACTGTAGTAGCTGTTGTAGGGCCTTTGCACCTATTCGCCCAATTCTGGTATCATACCCGACTGATTAACCGTATGGGCTGGTTAGAACACATCATTGTTACACCATCACATCATAGGGTACATCACGCCATCAATCCAGAATATATCGACAAGAATTATTCAGCCATCTTCATCCTCTGGGACAAGTGGTTTGGCACCTTTCAGGAAGAGATGGATGAAGTGCCACCAGTGTTTGGCGTTAAAAAAGCTGTACAAACTTGGAATCCATTCTTAATCAATTATCAACATCTATGGCAGTTGATCAAAGATGCTTATCGTGCTGATAGGCTCATTGATAAATTTAGAATATGGTTTATGCCGACTGGCTGGCGTCCTGCAAATGTGCAACAGAGCCACCCTGTAGCCGTCATTGAGGACGTGTACGGGCAAGTGAAGTATGAACCGCATGCCTCCACTTTACTCAAGCGATGGTCATGGTTTCAATTAATCTTCAACAATGCCTTGATCTATTATGCCCTAATTCACATTGCTGAGTTTAGCTTCTTTGATCTGGCGATGTACGCCCTGTTCATCGGATTCTCGATATTCGCCTATACCAGCCTTATGGATCGTGACCTAATTTCGGTTATTGCTGAAGTCTTTAAGGCATGCTTGGGTCTTATTCTGATTGTCCGACTTGGAGGTTGGTTTGGTGTAGATGATTATATCCCTGGTGCTACCGTGATTATGATCACCTATATCATTGCATCTCTACTAGCTACCCTATATTTCAATTTTGGCGAGAAGCGATACACGACTGTCGAGACGAGTTAGCTATTCTATCTGACTATATAATCGAACGCTTCCGTTCTCAGTTCAGAGAGGACACCTGAGCTAATTTGGGATATCCCATGTTTAGCGCTCATAATC
>CAZJTO010000500.1:0-1841 GCA_964548935.1 uncultured Saprospiraceae bacterium | reverse complement strand
CGAAGTTACGGTGCTTGGGCTTATATTGGTTAAACAATTATCAACTATGCGAGCGACTCTACTTATTGCATGTTCCATTCTGGTCATAATCCAAGCTGTAGCTCAGGATAAATTTGAGCGTGCCTCAATTGAGAGCATTCCGCTGTTTAGGGAGTTTTTGGCGATCCCTAATGATGCGAATAATCTCGACGATATCCGTCAGAATGTACTATGGCTGGATAAGCATATGCAACAGCGACAGTTCCAGACAGAAGTGTGGGAGACAGAGACTCGTCCCATTTTATTTGCTCAGGCTCAGCAGCAGGCAGACAAGCCTACCGTACTGTTCTACTTTCATGCTGATGGACAGTCTGTAGATCCGCAGTTTTGGTTTCAGGATGATCCCTATCAGGCAGTCTTAAAGAAGCAAATTGAGGGAGAAGGCTGGGTAGATATGCCATGGTCCACGATCGGCGATCGCTTAGATCCTGAGTTGCGGGTCTTCGCACGATCAAGCTCAGATAGTAAGAACAATGTAATACTCTTCCTAAAGGCTGTTGACCTATTACAGCAAGAAGGGAAGTCATTACCCTATAATCTCAAGGTGATCGTAGACTTTGAAGAAGAGAAGAGCTCCGAGAGTTTGGCACCCACTGTTGAATTAAAGAAGGATGTCTTGGCAGCTGATATGCTGGTGATATTTGATGGTCCTCGACATATCTCTGGGCAACCCACAATTGCATTCGGAGCACGTGGTATTGCAGGAATTACACTAACGACCTATGGCCCAATATTTCCACAACACAGCGGGCACTATGGCAACTATGCGCCTAATCCAGCCCTGCGATTATCTCAGTTGCTGGCAGGTATGAAGGATGACTATGGCAGGGTGCTCATACCTGGATATTATGATGGTATAGAGTTTAGTGACGAAGTTGCATCAGTATTGGATGCCGTACCTGACGACCTCGCCATGATCAATGCAAAGCTAGGCATCGCCCAGACAGACTCAGTATCTACCACGCTTCAACGAGCATTACAGTATCCATCACTCAACATCAAGGGCATCTCCTCAGGTTGGGTTGGTTCCGAGACCCGTACCATCGTACCTGCAACGGCGATAGCTGAAATAGACCTCCGCTTAGTGAAAGAAAGTGACCCGCACCGCCTCATCCGCCTGATCAAAGATTATATCTCCGGTCAAGGATATTATATAGTGGATCGCAAGCCGACTGCTCGGGAACGCTTAGAGCATGATCGTATCTGCCGGATGTCGAGCAGGGTATCATATGAGGCGTTTAGGACGGATTTTGATAGTCGAGTGGGTAATTGGCTCACCAGAGCTTTGACCGATGCGTTTGATACGACTCCCGTGCGCGAGCGGACGATGGGAGGCTCGATACCAATCTCACCATTTGTGAGCATATTGGATGCACCAGCAGTTGTCGTGCCATTCGCTAATAAGGACAACAACCAGCACAGCCCTAATGAGAATATCCGTCTGGGTAATTATATCGATGGGCTTAGGTCGATGTACTATATACTGAGTACGGAGGTGGACTAGGATGAGATTCACATTACTGCTAACTTCTATTTGAAAACTATTTATCAGGTTTTCCTGATGCGGGTGAGGAATGGTTATCAACAGTGGGTGAGGGGGCTGCATTGTAGCAGAGCCTTTGATGACCAAGGGTTTTGGGCACTTTTTGCCGATTGCAAAAGTGCCTCGCCGAAGGCTCCAAAAGTTAGTCTATTAAGAAAAATAGAGTTGTGATCGATACAACGGACTATTCTACCAAATAACGCTCTTTTATAATATTAGTATGATGGATCTCGTGAGCCAGATAAAAGAAGCCTAAAGC
>CAZJTO010000499.1:0-1844 GCA_964548935.1 uncultured Saprospiraceae bacterium | reverse complement strand
CAGTCTTGTAGAAGAGAAAGAAAAAGGTATCAGATCTGATGTGTCTCAGCGAGTCACTCCTCTCCTACAACAAGTATTTGCTAAACAAGATTAGAGATTTAATTCTTGCCAAAGAAATCAAAAAAGGACTTAGCATCGGTTGCTAAGTCCTTTTTTAGTTAGAATTATACAGGTGTAACACCATTATTGGTCAAGTTAAAATAACTCAATAAACGTAGTTGCGTCATCCAAAATGTATAGCATTGCATGACTACTGAGTGACATATGCCAATTGGTCAGATGGGATAGGTTTATTGCGAATCGGCGTGAACTTAGCAAGAATCAATCATGACACTAGAGGATTAATGTCTACAAATCGTCTACAACTCTCTTATAGTCCTTTTGTAATTCTTTGTACAACTTTGAACTCACTTAAGAACACCTTGGCTAAGACACGGATGACCGTATACCCGGGAATAGCAAGGATCATACCTGTAACGCCGCCAATCTTGGCACCCATAAGAACGACAATAAAGATCTCCAATGGGTGAGCCTTGACACTCTTAGAGAAGATATTAGGTTGGAGAAGAAAATTATCTATCAATTGCATAGCCGCAAAGACGCCCAAAATCGTAAGAATCTTAGGAAGCAACACATCATAAAATGATACATCGAGATTAGCCGAGACCACAATAATTACGGCAAAAGAGGCTCCGAGTATTGGTCCTAAGTAAGGGACCACGTTCATTAAGGCTGCAAAGAAACCAATGAGCAAAGCGTTCTCGAAACCGAGAAAACTCAATACAGTAGTCATGAATATGGTGATAACCGTAACCTGTAAGGCTATACCAACGAAGTACCTGATCAACAGTTCTGCACTCTGATCTATGGCATGTACAGACTCTTCCTCATATGCGTTGGGCACTATGGATCTGACACTCCGAGTAAACAGGCCATTTTCTTTTAAAAAGAAAAATGCTATAAAGAGTACCGAGAGTACCGTTATCAAGAAATTACCTAAGAATCCAACCACAGAACTAAATAAGCCCGTGATTCGAGAAGGGTTAAAAAACTGTATGATGTTCTTTTTAGCTCGTTCGAAAAAGTCATCAGACTCATTCACTTCAAGTTCATTGAGTGTCTCTTCTTGTTCATTGTGGACGTTAACAACGAGTGTGATGTTCTGTCCGTTAGCAGTTGTGTAGGCCGAGTCTACTCGTGCCATCTGTTCTTCTTGATGTCCATCGTCGCTGACAACTATTGGTTGTGTTTCTTCCCCTTCGTTGGATGGTAATATTCCTTTATCGATCAACCACTTATTCCAATCGTCCAGCGGCTCTTCAAAACTCTTAGCTAGCTGATTATAGTCAATAGAGCCAAACTTCTGTGTCTGCTGCACTATAGGCGGAATAAACAGATAGAATAGGAGTCCCAAAATCAGAGTGAATGAAAATAATGTGGTAATTGCGGCGGCTGTCTTGCCTATAATACCCTGCAATCGCTCATTGATAGGGGCCCCTATCATCGATACCACCCAAGCTAAGATGATATATGTAAAAATATCGCTGAAGTATAAAATTAAGAACGCCACCAGTATGAGTGGTACTGCGGCGACGATATACTTCTGATATGATTTGAAAGGCATTTTTCCTAAAATAGCTAAATAAACCTAAGGACAATCGATCCTTACATCTATCCAACAACAAAAAAAGCGCCAAACAACCATATGTCGTCTAACGCTTAATTTTTCCGCTGTAAGAGAAGGATTCGAACCTCCACGAAGAGCTTAGCTTTTGCAAGTTTATCGCTTTCCTCCACCCCCGAGACAAGAGGGCACGTCTACCTGTTTCATCACCTCACAGTAT
>CAZJTO010000498.1:0-1853 GCA_964548935.1 uncultured Saprospiraceae bacterium | reverse complement strand
ATCCCAAAGATTCAAAAAATCTACCCCATTTTATCCTTTAATTACAATCTGATTATACTAATTATTAAACTGTTGAATATTTGATATGAACGGAAGATTTCTATTCATCCTAATCCTACTTATTATTTGGTTCATTCTGGGCTGGTTCTTTTTTAACAAATATCTGTGTGGACTGAGTGCTGCTGTTCCCGTTGGGGAAGCAAATGAAACGACTAAGGTTATCGCACCAGTCAAAAAAGACAATTCAATGTGGCACATCTCTGATGGCCAGGCTTTTGATCGCCGAACATCCCCATTTTATGAGTTTGCAAGATCAAGTTTCGCACCAATATCTGGTGGTACCGGATTTATTAGCACCATCGACGCCACTTCGGATTATCTAAAGACTCATAAGGATAGAAGCTTGATAATAACAGGTTACTATGACTCCCTTGAGGTTAACAATAGCATCCTCCCCGACTTAGGGCTGGCTCGAGCTAATGCTATAAAAAAGGAACTGATGTCAAAAGGTGTCAGTGGAAGCCAAATAGACATTGCTTCCGACTATAGCACGAACGAGTATTATTCTTTAGACACACTCCGAAGAGGTGCTTTGTTTGCATTCACTGGTAAAACAGGTGATTCATCTACAAGACTCAATCAGATTAAAAGTAGATTATTAGGTAAGCCTATTACTATATACTTCGGCACCAATCAAGATAATATCGCATTGAGTAGTCAACAAAGGACAGATTTCACGGACTTGATTTATTATCTCGACAATGTCCCGGGCGCTAAACTTGACATAAGTGGCCATACAGATAATATCGGTAATTATGATGTCAATGTTAACTTATCTCAGAGTCGCTCTCAGTTTGTAAGAAGTTATCTCACAACCAAAGGAAACATTCCTAATAATAGAATGGTCAATCAAGGATTCGGTCCTGACAAACCTGTTGCTGATAACTCTACTCGAGCGGGCCGAGCAAAAAATCGCAGAGTTGAAGTTACCCTCAATTAATCTCACATATTAAATAAAATACAACTATGAATTCAAGATATATACTCTGGCCATTGATGATCGTATTGGCCATCGCACTTATCCTATGGATGTTCAAATGCCCATGGTGTTGGTTATTACCATTCCTCTTTATGCTGGGAGCGGCCTTATTAGGTTGGCTATTAGGTGGCGCTTGGCTAAGTAAATTTCTATCTGATAAAGACGCTGCTCTTCATCAGGCCAATAATTCTTATGCCAGCCTAAAAACAGAACACGAGGCATCCGGAGCAAGATACTTATCACTTCAAACGGATTATGACAGTCAAAAATCTGACTGGCAGATGAAGTTCTCCAACTGGCAAAATGAAAAGACCGACTATAGTAATCAAGTAGAAGAATGGTCTAATAAATACAACCTATTAGAACAAGATTGGAAACAAAAGTCTAATTCTTGGACTAGTGAAAAGTCCGGCTACGAAACAAAAATCAGCGACTGGTCTAATAAATATAATCTCCTAAATCAAGATTGGACTACTAAAAATGATAAGGCCAACAAAGATTGGAAATTAAAGTCAGAAGCTTGGAATAAAGAAAAAACTCAGTATGAGTCTAAGATCAAAGACTGGAACACTAAGTATGATCGACTAAATTCTGACTGGAATTTAAAACTCGGAGATTGGAATAATCAAAAAGAAGAGTTGCAAAATCAACTGTCTGAGACTGCTAATGCTAACGACAGTAAGAACAATGAATGGAACCTAAAATTCCAAGCCTGGAATAAGGAAAAAGAACAGTATGAAGCTCAGCTTAAAGACTCGAACTCTAAGTATGACAGCCTTAACAAAGAGTGGAATATAAAACTGGGTGACTGGAA
>CAZJTO010000497.1:0-1853 GCA_964548935.1 uncultured Saprospiraceae bacterium | reverse complement strand
ACAGAGATGGGGTGCTCGTGGCATCTGTAACTCAGGAGGGATTGATGGCACCGATTAGGAAGAAGTAGTAGTAATACTATTTCAACCGAAGCAATGATCTTTGATATGTTACAAAATAGACTTTGGTACAAGTCGCCTTAATGAGACTTTCAGTCTTTTCCCAAGCCCCGCAGTGGCGTCTGGGTTAAAATCACCTGTGGTATGCCAAGCATTCTGTTCGGTCAATTCTACCTTCATAGTATCAACCATATCCCGAGCAACTTCCTCAGAATGAATAACCGTGATGCACTCTGTATTCAGATTGGCACTCCGTGGATCTAAGTTGAATGTTCCGATCACAGCAATTTGATCATCTACCACCATAGACTTAGCATGTAGCCCGAAGATGGGCACATAGTCGAGTCGTTTTTGCAGCTCACTTTTCATCAGCTCTTTGCGGATTTCTGCATCCGGTTTGTACTCATATATATTGATACCAGTATCAAGGAGTTGTTTACGATTTCGCCTGTATCCACTGAATGCTTCCAGGTTGTCAGTAGATGAGAGACTATTGGTTAGGATATGTACGTCGACACCTCTTTCGACGGCATCTTTGAACAAGTTCATACCCAGATCCGTCATGATTAGATATGGCGTCTGTATGTAGATAGATTCGTTGGCTGCTTTAACCAGTTTGACTAATTCATCTGTTGTAGTGCTCCCACCTTTTAATCCTTGTGATCCGTCATTCTTTCCAGGTATGTCCGAGACAAATGCCACGCTATCTACCCAATAGAGCCTATCTGTACTTTGGATGTGTTGAAAGGCGAATGGAACAGTCTGACGAATCTGCGGCCAATAGTTTATGGTGTCCAGAGCATAGCGATGTACCCATTGATGTACTGCGTTATAATTATAGTCTTCTTTGGGGTAGTCTACTAAGTCTTCAATATCAATAGTCAGGTCACTATCCCAATAGTCGTTAAACGCAAGCTGAACATCCTGACTGATATCGCCTATTAACAGCACGTCTCTATCTCTGAAGTTATACTCATGATCATAGTCAAAGTACTCGTCTGCGATATTGCGTCCGCCAGTAATGACCACTTCATTGTCCACTATAAAAGTCTTATGATGCATCCTCTGATTGATGCCTCTAAAATCAGTTATCACCTTAGTGAGCTTGGAGCCCAGATTCTTTCCAATATTGAGATTAGGATTATAGATCTTGATGTCAATGTTTTCATGTTCATCCAGAGCGAGCACATACTCAGGATGTACATCTACAAGTAAATCATCAATGATTAATCTGATTTTGACTCCACGGCATGCCGCTTGAAGCATGTAGTCACAGGCAATCACACCGATATTATCCTCTGAAAAAATGAAATATTGAATATCGATAGTTTGCTGAGCCTGTTCGCTCAACCACGCCCTTGTTATGATCGCTTCTTCTCCCTCTTCAAAGACGTAAACACCTGTCTTGTTAGAACTATCTCGATTAGGGTAGAGTGTATCGAGAACAGCAGAAAGACCTAATGTATGATTGTTTTCCTTGAGCTCGCAGACATTGCTGTTAGGAAGATCAGGTTCAGTCTCTTCTCCAGTACAAGCGCATATTAATATGCAAAGGAATGATAGGATTGGTAAATGGAGCCATAGCGATTGTCGCCTCATAGTTACTAAGATAGCGCTTGTGTATGGACAACCGAAATGAGCGTTTTAATTTATCCTTTATAAGAATTTCTGCATTCTTCAATGCATGAAACATTATTAAGATCGACACGGACCTCGAAGAATGTTCATGACGTCTAAAAACATTTTAATCATCTAAATCGTCAGTAAAAGTAATTGTGGAATTGCTGACTGAAAAG
>CAZJTO010000496.1:0-1860 GCA_964548935.1 uncultured Saprospiraceae bacterium | reverse complement strand
TGGCCTGAGGCGGAATGACATAACTCCAGTCATTAGTATTATTCAAAAAATGTATTGCTCCAGATTAAGCGTTTCAGATCTATAAAATCTCAACATTCCATGGGAATAAAGGAATACAACTACATGTTTTGGAATTGACGGTCTTAATAGGAGTAGGCATATAAATAAATACGGCTTTCACTCCGCTTAGTCATACCAAGCAAAATGAAAGCCGTATTACTTCATCCTAAACTCATAGAACTGACATCAGCATCTTTTGAGTTTCCGTTGGAATTATATGAGTGGCTCTACTTCTTATCCTAAAGAGAACGCATATCCAAGAGAGAACACGACGCCTCCTACATTGCTATTCCCAAAATCTTCATCTACCTGAAGCGATCGGAAGCTAACTGAGCTCCTCGCATCAAATAGTACAGAATGCTTGGCTCCAAGTTTTCTATTAAGTCCAACACCGAATTGTGCACCGATATTAAAACTGTTTAAATCATCACTCGTATCCGTTACGGCTTCGAAAGACTGATCAGGTAGATCTACAACTGGAGGTCCAAAAGTCGGGTCGATAGGATTAAAAAATGGATTAGGTACCTGGAGTCGCTGCGCTCCTGTAGGATCTAGAAATATCCCACTGCTTCCGCCAGTGACTTGCTCCGAACTTAGTAGAAAACTCACATACGGCCCTCCTACTGCATAAAATCTCCATTGATCACCCCAGCCAACTTTAGCTAGCAAAGGAACTTCTAAGTAGTTGAGATCAGACACATTGTCAAACTCGCCAAACAGTGGATTGGTATTAGAAATAGCTGTCCCACCTGCACCCGTAATAATAGAGTTGAGTATATCGAGACTGAGTCCAGCTCCCGCAAGAGACTCACCTAAAGCCTCGGGCACGATCGGTTGGACACCTGTTCGCTCACCTCCACGGTCAGTAAATAGAATTTCGCCTTGAAATGAAAATAGTGAAGTGATCGGAACCTCTACAAATGCTCCAATATCAAATCCAGACGTCGAGCTAAAATCACGACTGAATAAATTTTCACTGTTATCAGACAGGCGGCCTAAGCTTACTCCCCCTCTTGCACCGATTTGAATCTGTGCTGTTAAAAACTGTACCGACAATAGAATCGAAAATACAGTAGCTAATAGTCTGTGGTTATACATATAGTATGTTTTTGATTTGTCTCAAAAAAACACACAATTCAGCATTTATAGACTATGAATTCCAAAAAAAATCAGCTAATCAGCGTACTGATTCAGTTGAGAAAAGGCGACAGAGGGGCCTATCAACTCTTGATTATTGACTTAGCGCTGATAATCAGTTATATATACATTGTTAATTGAACGACTGCGAAACTAAACGATTCTAAGCGAATATTTTTTTAACAGCTCTTACAGACGACATACTTGACATTTCGATGGTTTGAATCGACGATCTTTTAGATCATCCAATGTGTATCTGCAGATTTACAAACCAGTTACTCAATATCAACACAGCTAACAATCAGATATAACTCATCGCACACAATCAGCCTTAAATCTTGCTATCATCCTCTTCAAAATTATGTAGTTGATCCTCCCAAGAGTAGTCCTTATACTTAATCGTGTATTGACTGATATCTTTACTTAATTGCTTGCTATACATGGCATTGATACCATTGCGTCCTCCAAAATCACCATAAAACCACTTTAACAAAGCGCTTGTCGTAACCACTTTGCCATGATCATCGTAGCTTGTCTCTCCCTCCAAGAAGGATTGTGTTGCCATATCCAATTGCAACGCTATCCGATCTGGATGATAAAATGCGATAGGTGGGCAACTCTGTGCACCACAATTCAGGGCAAAGTGAATCCTATAGTCGATCC
>CAZJTO010000495.1:0-1876 GCA_964548935.1 uncultured Saprospiraceae bacterium | reverse complement strand
CTGTTGTAGAGCACCGAATTTTCGATGAGATGATAGAACACTTGTTCCAATTCCTTGGGGTATGTTTTTAGAGGCGGTACGGGCTCTTGAGAGATGATGAGTTTCTTATCGGTGCCATGTTTTTGCTTGACCTGATTGATTGCGTTGTCGATAACTTCATTAATCTGTGTCGTATGAGGTATCAAGGTTGTTGCTTTCTGTACATCTTGATAGTGCTCCACGTTTTCGATGAGGTTATACAGTTGCACTCCACTATTCTTGATGATGGAGGAATAGACCTTGGTTTGGGCATCTGTGATATTGTCATGTGTGATGAGCTGTCCATAGCTTACGATATTACGTATAGGCTCCTTTAGATCGTGAGATAGGATTCTATTGAATTCGTCCAACTCTACATTGGATTGCTCCAATAGATCATGTGATTGTTGGAGACTGAGTGTTCTCTTTTTAACTTCTGTCTCAAGCGTGCGGCGCTGCCGTCGAGACTGCAAAAACAAGATAATAAGTCCAACGCAGAACAATACAAATGATGCGGCTATCGCGTAAAGAAGAGAGGTCTCCAATTTTTTCTTGGACAACTCAGCTCCCAGTAATTGATTGTCCATATCCTTTTGTTCCGAGTCATATTTAACCCTTAGATATTCGGTGTTCTGTCGTCTGTCATCTTCAAATTTTATTTGACTCAATCTACTATGCTCCGTTAGGTGTTCATAAGCCTTCTTGTAGTCATTCTTATCATTATTGATCGCATGCAACGCACTATGGAAACTGATGAGCTCAGGAATGTCTGTAGAATCGGTGTCTTCGATCAAGGCTTCATAAGTTTGGATGGCTTGATCGTACTCCATGCGGGCTTCATGGAGTTGCGCTTTAAATTCTTGTAGATCTCGACTGACCACGTAATCCAACTCACTCGGGCTCACACCACTCAATTCATTATAGGTAGCCTCGGCTTCGGCGATCTGATTTAAATCTAAATGTATTTTTCCCTTTAATACTTTAGCATTTGATTTTAAGATATTGACGTCATGCTCTTTGGCCATATCTATGCTCTTTTGAACCTCCTCCAAGGCCTCATCATGCTCGCCTAATTCAGAGTAAGCTTCAGCAGTTTCTATATGTGCTAGTATCCATGTCGAAGGCCTTTGTATCACTTGATCTTGGTAGGTCAGCATTTTCTGAAGTGCATCGAGCGCAGCCTGATACTGACCGTCTTCACTGAAGAGCTGCCCGAGGGAATATAAGTTGCTTGTTACTGCCTCAAGGTTGTTTAGGTCTTTCCCTCGCAATATGTTTTCATAAAACTGTACTTGCGCAGACTCAAGATCTCCCAATGTCATATAAGTGAATCCTTCAAGATATCTAAGCGTGAACTGCAGCTTGTCGGGAATGCTATTGGCATAAATCTCATATCTGGTATCTGCAAAGGTTTCAAATGCCTTCAGCGGCTTCCCTTCATTGTGAAAGAAGAATATTTTGTTGGAGACATGATAGGCTAAGGTGCTATCTGGAATAGAAGGATTGGATTCAAGAATTTCTTCGGACTTATCCATGTAGAACCCCGCAATTTCAGAATCTCGATAGAGATATTCCTGAACAGAGTCGATATAGGTCATGAGTAGATCATTATCAGAATGTGTCTGAAGTTCAACATTGTCTGATTGACTATTGCCGTTATCACATAGGGCAATAATGATCACAATGGATAGCCAAAGTCGAAATGTAATTTTCAATTATTTATTAGGTCAATCAATTAAAGTTAGCACAAACTCGATGAGTTCCCCCCCTGTCATTCGATATTTGGTAGATATTCCTCGTTAGTTGGTTTTCCAGTCAGTACAATCCCAATGTAAGAGATGTTCGAGCTCGGCGATAT
>CAZJTO010000494.1:0-1880 GCA_964548935.1 uncultured Saprospiraceae bacterium | reverse complement strand
AGGTCATATCTTGTAAGTTGCCGACAGGAGTAGGGACGAGGTAGAGCATATGATATATTTGCAATACAAAAGTACTATGCTATGCTGGTTAACGGGTGTATTGGTAAATTTGTATTCATTAAGTCAATTATTTTAAGGTTTCCTTACCAATTGTTCTATACTTAAGCCGTTATAAGTTCCTACCGTATTATATGAAACAAGTCATCATCGTTTTATTTATGTTATTGAGCATCCGTTTCTATGCTCAGGTTGACAATGACGCATGTACAGCTGCATTGTTTATCCCAGATATTACTGATTATTGCTCCGATCCTAACGAGTTTACCACACAAGATGCCACGCTTGGCATTGGAGATGATCCAAGCTGTTGGTTTGAAGAAACAGCATCTAATGATGTATGGTTTGTGTTTAATCCTACCGCAACTGCAGTATTTATCCAAGTAACAGGTGCGACAGATGAGGGCGTTGGAACCTTACAACAGCCTGCTGTGGCAGTATTTACTGGGACTTGTAGAGGGGGATTTGAAGAGGAGGGATGTAGTACTATACAACCTGGCAACCCAAATATATTGGAGTTGACGATTACTGATTTGATCATAGGTAGATCTTATTTCCTCAGAGTGGATGGTAGAGATAATAATGTGGGTGACTTTAGATTATGTCTCAGACAGTTTAACCCGCCGCCTTCGCCAGAGTCAGACTGCAGCGCTGCGGTGGTGCTATGCGACCGGTCGCCATTCCTAATTGAAAATCTCAATAGTGTTGGTCAGGATACGGACGAAGTCGATGGTACTTGCATCTTTGGAGAGACCGCATCATCATGGTATAAATGGACTGCTGATCAATCTGGTACACTCGAGCTTACCTTAACACCTAATAACATTGCTGATGACTTAGATTTTGCGGTGTTTCTCCTGCCTGGTGGATTAGACGATTGTGATAATAAGGAGTTGGTACGATGTGTGGCATCAGGGGAAACGGGTGGAGCCTCAGATCAGCAGAATGCACCATGTATGGGAGCTACAGGGCTTAGAATCGGGGAGACTGACGTAGAAGAAACAGCGGGATGCCAACCTGGTGATAACAATTTTGTGGCTGCCCTAGATATGGTACAAGGCGAGACCTATGCACTCGTGGTCAATAACTTCAGTGAGTCAGGCTCAGGATTTTCAATAGATTTTGGTGGGACAGGTACGCTCTTAGGCCCACAACCGGGATTTAGTTTTGATGCTCCTTTTGCCTTGGAGTGCGATCGCACTGTATTCTTCACTGATGAATCTGTAGATTCAGGAGACTCAATAGTGTCTTTTGAATGGAATTTTGGAGAGGGGGCTAATCCGTTATTTGCTGCTGGCAATGATGTGCAAGAGGTCATTTATGAATCTTTTGGTGAGAAGACTGTGGCACTTACTATAGAAACTTCACGAGGATGTAGGGTCACAGAGCTGTTGACTCTTGATATCGCTTCCTGCTGCGATGATGATTCGGATCTCGAATTGGACGCTACGGGAACAGATCTGACTTGTTTTGAGAGCGGCGATGGCGAGATAGAATTAACTGGTATCAATGGAGCACCTGACTTCTTATTTAGTATAAACGGTGGCGGATTCCAGCCAAGCCCTGATTTCACGGGGCTAAGTGCAGGTACTTTTATGGTGGGGGTACAAGACATTCGTGGATGCGAGGTATTTCAAGATATTAGTATTGCTCAACCCGTAGAACTTATGGTTGACGTTATGTCACAGGATGAATCCGTTGATTTAGGGTTTTCCACATTTTTTACTTCACAGTTTGATCCTTCGGATCGGATAGTCACTTATGAATGGACACCGCCAGATGGCCTGGAGTGTACGGATTGTCCCGATCCAGAGGTGTTTGGG
>CAZJTO010000493.1:0-1883 GCA_964548935.1 uncultured Saprospiraceae bacterium | reverse complement strand
CCGTCAATTGACGATTCAAACTGCGTTATTGCATTCTCTGCCAAAGGTGTATAAGCCAACAGAGGCAGCAGAA
Organism: uncultured Saprospiraceae bacterium; assembly: GCA_964548935.1. Taxonomy (GTDB): domain Bacteria; phylum Bacteroidota; class Bacteroidia; order Chitinophagales; family Saprospiraceae; genus GYS-P2D. The sequence continues at coordinate 1,810 of CAZJTO010000493.1, read as the reverse complement.
ATATGATAAAAGGGAAGATGCTTAAAAAAAAACTGAATGCTACTGAATTAGCTCTTGTGGGCAGGTTATCCTTCTGCAACTCTTCAGCTATAAATATTACAATATTGTATAATGACACTCCGTCGCAACCGGGCAAAACAAAGCGCTTGGACCAACTGATGATATCATCAACTCTGAGAGCCCGATCTATCTTGTCTCTAATATTAGGTCTATTGGTCATCTAAAAAAAATGGATCAATTACATTGCTAAGATATGATGGACTCGAAATTCTACTCTGTGTTGACATATCGATAAAAAAGAGCTTTACGGTTCCCTTATTCAGCAAGACCTCATCTTGATTATAGATTTTGTGATGAAACGTGATCATCTTAGTCGGCCGATCGACTATCGATGTTTCGATGGTTAGCATATCATCATAGAGCGCCGGACGTAGGTACCTGCTCTTGAGCTCCAAAACTGGCATTTTCACCCCTATCTCATCCTCCAGATATCGATAGCTCAGCCCAAGATCTCTGATCAGCTCCGCTCTACCAATTTCATAGAGTTTTGCGTAGTGTCCATAATATAAATATCCCATCTTATCAGTCTCGGCGTACAAGACTCTTTTGAGGGTACTCTTAGTAATCATCCTAGCGGCGTTCGTTTGATGGGGCAGGTCATGCAGTGTGATCCGCCTCGTGCCCGAGACAATTCGGCAGAAGGTATGGTAATAATAGTTTTCTCCATACGATCTATAAACTGACTATCGCTATGAGATTGTCTAAAGACCTCTTCGGCATCCATCACTTGATAGCCTCCTTTATTAAATGCATTGAGGGTCTTAAGATTACGATCATAACTGATCGCTACGCCAGGGCGTATGGCTACTAGATTGCAGCCGTCGGTCCACTGCTCGCGCTCTTGATATGGGCTTATACCTCCTCCACTGAATATAAACTCCATCTCTTTGTTTACTTCAGTCGTGATATACTCTCCTATTGATGGATATATTCTTCGCTTTCCTGACTTGTCATATACGATTACATTAGATCCTTCGCCATCGTAGACGATGGGCTTATAGCACGATATCGTATTCTCATCGATTCTAGTAAATAGCGTGTCTATGTGCATAAAGCTCCGTTCATTAGGAATATTCACCTGCACCACATGGTCCATCAGCCCAATCTCAAATATGCGCTTCTTGATACTTTCAAATGCGTATTGACTCGTACGCTCACTGCATCCTATCAATAGATGCTCTGGAGATAACATCATGATGTCTCCGCCCTCTGCATTGACGGCTTCGGCGCGTCGAGACGGAGGGAAAGCCTCCAGATCGTTCAGGTCTATGAGCTTGCCAGATTGTGCACTCGATTGAAATAGAGGGTGATTGTTGAATATAAATCTGGATAACAAGTTTTCTCTATGGCGTGCTTCTTTGGTCGCCTTTGAGATTAAGATATGATCCTTGATGGTGACCGCTATATCCCGGGTAAACATATAATTGGGTATAGGATCAAATAAGATACGGTCTTCATCCTTGTGATAACCCGTGATGAGTATATGACTCAATTCGGCAGAGTCCATATCTTGTAAATGCTGCACAAAGGACTGTGGCAACTCCTCAAAATCAATAATCTTCTGTACTAAGTCATGCCGTATGTCAGGGTTAGCCTTGATAGCCTCCACAATTAGATCTGAGGTGTCAAGAACATTGTCTTTACCTAAGAATAGATGTAGCAACCGTTGAAACACTCGGTACTCCTCACGCATCAGCGGATAAAACACAATGTCATCAAATAGGAGGCTCTCTGCTTTTTTGGGGGAGAT
>CAZJTO010000492.1:0-1884 GCA_964548935.1 uncultured Saprospiraceae bacterium | reverse complement strand
GATGGTATCAGATTCTACCGTCAGATGATCCTCAACGGATCGGATATGTAATACCGGGTGAAGTATTAAGATTCTGATAAAGCAAGGAACGCCACGAGCGATAGGTGTGTTATTTACATACATTTATAAAGGACAAGGATAATCCTGACGTATGAAAAACATGTACTTACTGCTTACCATTTGTATTATATCGTCTACTGCGCTACTCGCACAAGGCGATACTAAATGGCCGCCGATCGATGCAAGTCCAATGGATGTATCCTACCACCCTGCTGAAGTTGCTTATCGCAACTATCTCAAGGGTGAGGAGAGGAACATCACACCCCAGATCAAGTTGGTCTATTCTCGTCCGCAGATGAAGGGTCGTCAAATTTTTGGCGGACTGATAGCTCATGGCTCTGAGTGGAGACTCGGAGCAAACGAAGCCACAATGATTAGTTTCTATCAACCCGTCGGAATAGGCAATACCACCCTACAGGCTGGCAGCTACACCCTTGCGGCACAAGTCAATGAAAACAACTGGACGATACATGTCTCCACAGAGACGGGCATATGGGGCATTGCCAACAGAGATCCCGAGCAAGTCGTAGCGTCGGTAACTGTTCCTACAGAACGTCTCGACGAAACCCACGATGCACTCAGTATGACCTTTCACAAAATCGAAGAATACTTAGTTCATCTAGTAGTACAATGGGAAAACACACGTGTGCGTGTGCCGATAAGCCTAAACCCATTGCAGTTTAATTCAATCGATGCATCTCCATTAGATATGTCGCACTATCCTGCTAATAGTGCCTATACTAACTACCTTAAAGATAATGATCAGGACATTACGCCTAAAGCCACTGTGAGCTACCACCGTCCTGCCAAAAAGAATAGAGAAATATTTGGATCACTCGTCCCCTATAATCAAGTATGGAGACTAGGTGCCAACGAAGCTACCGAACTCGTCTTATATCAAAAGACAGAAATTGCAGGTCAGACCATCGAAGCGGGACGCTATGTCTTATTTGCCGATGTGCGTGAAGATCACTGGCAATTGATATTGAGTAAAGACTTTCCATCTTGGGGTGCTTATAATAGAGACGAAGATCAAGATGTGGCATCAATCAAGGTTCCAGTGCATCAGGAGGATGAATCCATTGAGCATCTCACGATCATCTTTGAAGAGCGGGAGGATGAGTCGGTAGATATGGTTGTCGCTTGGGACCAAACTCGAGCAGTAGCGAATATGAAATTTAAAAATTAACGGTGCACTTCTATAAACTATATAATCAACGGACATGAAACAGCGCTATCTCTATTTATTCTTGTTGCTAGCATCGATCACCTTATTCTCTTGTAAGTCGAGTCAAAATACTGTGGGCAATAATGAGGTGTTCGCAATGGTCTCAGATGATTACCTAGATATGGAGATGACCTATGTTGGATCTACTTTTGACTATCATATCCTGGAGTGCCACATCATTAATAAGTACGACAGGCCTATCGTGGTGGATAGATTGCACTTTGAGTTAATTAACGAAAAGAAAAAGGTGTATGAGCGTTCTCTTGCTCCCGAAGACGCTCTGGCATTGCTGGACACCCAACAAGATCGACTTAAAAAACAAAAGACAGCTTCTGTAATTGGTGGGATTCTAACGACAGGTCTGAGTATAGCGACCAATGCCGCCGTAGGTGGTTCCGCCGCTAACAGCGTAGCCTACTCGATAGAGTCAGCAATCTATATCGCAGATGACACTAGATTTTTCAATCGCAATATTAATTCTATCGAGGACGAGAAGAATTATATCGATGACTATGTGTTAGACATCATAACCATACCTGCAAGAGGGAAGGCTTCAACTGATCTCATCTTTCCTATACAAAAGATGCGGGGAGATG
>CAZJTO010000491.1:0-1894 GCA_964548935.1 uncultured Saprospiraceae bacterium | reverse complement strand
AAGACAAACTGCACTACGTCATATTCCTACTCTATGGAGGAGATGGCAACTTAGTGAACGATTTTAAGACGGAACTGAATAAATACAATGCCAAAGCCTTCGCAGATCTGAGGATCCGCTCTACCAGCTTGTTTCTTAATCAGGAAAACAAGACCCACTTAGTATTGCTCCGAAGATTTAATAATGCAGAGCAGGCTATGGAATACTATGATCAATTCAATAAGGATTCAGAGTCCATTTTTGATGCATCGACGTATTCCTACGATTTGTTTGCAGTAAATCAACTGAACTACCGCGAAATTATCACCACTAAGTCAGCGAATTCATATCGAACATTCTTTGAAAAACACTACTTGAACGATAGTGCTGAGGATAAATAGTCTTGATTAATATTTTGTCTTCTTGGCTAGTATTGTCAGGAAGTACACCTCGTAACTTGTGTAAATCGCATAAACTAGTAGGTATAATAGGATGTGATGATTATTACTCAGTTGATACAATTGTGCCCATCCAGCCAAAAAACAGAGAGCCATCAATAATTTAATCACGAATGACGCAGACACAAGGCCCACAAATGAATAGTTAGAGGAACTGTTAGAAATTCGTTGTGCGACACAGAATATAGCGATACAAAAGATGACATACTGGGCAACTGATAGTAACATCAAGAGCATCAACCGATTTGGCAAATCACTCAACAAAGCGAAACTCACTCCGAGCAGCAATACAGATATAATTGACATATGAACCGCAAAATCTCTTATACGCATAATGAGTCAATATAAATCCTTGATTAGCTTGTAGAAAATCACAAACAGAAACAGAAGCATAAGGGAAATTGCTGCATAAGGTTCTGATGACCCTATTTGCTTGTCAATATAGCTTCCAATAAACCACCCTGCCAGAAGCAAAATAAACATCTGAGAAACAAGCCCTACATACTTCAGATACTCATGTGAGGGTTTAGGCATGGTTTCAGGACTCGTTAAGGCTAAGCGGTTTTCTTAGTGGTGGTAGCTGGGACAATCTTCTGTCCACCCATGTTACACTTCACATTAAAGATTGCACCTGGTTGAACCATCAGCTTAGCCGTTGTGATTTCACCAGTAATCTTAGCAGACTCTTTGACTTGTAGCAGCTCTTTGACAATTATAATACCGTCTATATTTCCTTCTATCACTGCATTTTGACAGTCTATTTGGCCATTGATAAAGCCTTTGGGTCCCAGAATTAACTTTCCGGCGCAATGCAAATTACCTTCTAAAGTGCCGTCAATTCTCATATCATTTTGAGCGTTGAGGTCGCCTACGAGCTTTGTTCCTTGACCTAGACTGTTGATCCCTCCTGGGGAGGAGTTGTCAGTGGATACTGATGCCATACTGTTGTTTTCTTTCTTTGAGCTATTACCAAACATAGTTAACTTATCTTAAGCGGATTCACCCAATAAATACAGGTCTTTCCAGCGTAAAAGATAAGCTAAAACTCAAGACAACAACTAAGTGTATACACCAATATTTAATATAATTTAAATTCTAATGTATTCTTTAGAATACAGGGCAGAAGACCCCACTTCCTACTTGACCAAATAGGTAACTGAGTGATAACTCAAAAGATCCATTTCCAGGAGATGAAGCACTCAATCCAGATACATTGTAGTCATAGCTTAGACCGATTCCGTAGACATCGTGATCCAGTCTTGCGGCAACGATGATAGCATCTGAGTGCACTCCACCAGTGGCTTCAGTGCCTAATCTATACCATAAGCCTAATTCGAAAAACTGTCCAAAATCATTGCCAAAAGTTGAACTCTGTGAACCTGTTTTAAACCTGGCGCTCGCACCACCATTGAACTCCGTATGAGGACCTTGCTTCAAGTATATAAAGTTAGGTTTCA
>CAZJTO010000490.1:0-1899 GCA_964548935.1 uncultured Saprospiraceae bacterium | reverse complement strand
GCATCAATAATATCGGCTGTCTGCTCAGAGAATATCTCCATCTCACAGTCCGTCAGATAGTATTCAGGCATCGCCATGATCTGTTGAAAGAGCTTATCGCCCACCTGATCATAAAAATACTTAGACGATAGATGTTTGGGTGTAGCGCAGAGACCAGCTAGTACATCTGCTTTAAATTGATCTGTCATTGAGTTAATTATTTGGCAAGTCTTATGCCAGTATACTGCCATCGATGATATGGGTGAAAAAAATTGCGATAAGTCGCTCTGGAATGTCCAGGTGAGGTAGCTGTAGATGCGCCTCTCAACACTATCTGGTTGATCATAAACTTGCCATTGTACTCTCCAATGGCACCGTCTACGGTCTTAAAGCCCGGATAGGGGAGATACGCCGAGTTAGTCCATTCCCACCGGTGACCCCAGTCTATATCTTTTGAAGCGACCTCCCATTCAAACTCTGTCGGCAGTCGATACCCCGCCCACTGAGCAAATGCATGTGCTTCATAAAATGATACATGCGCTAATACTTCATCTGGATTGACAGCCTTTAGCCCAGCCAAGGTATACTGATGCCATTGGTTATCGATCTTAATCCAGTACAGTGGCGCTTTTATATCCTCCTTTTGAACCCATGACCAGCCCTCATCGAGCCAAGGTCTAAAGTCCGTATAGCCTCCATCCTCTATGAATGCCATGAACTCACCATTGGTGACCAGATTTTTGCGGAGGTGGCAGGGTTGGAGATAGACCTTATGTCTGCCGAGTTCATTGTCATAGCAAAACTCATCTCCCTCATATCCGATATCATAGATACCCGCTGCGACAGCGTGCCAGCCATCTTGACTGTTGGTTTGGGCGGTTAGATCATATCCGTCCTGATAGACCGGATAAGTCGGGTTATATGAAAACGTGTGCTTGAGGTCTGTGATCAGCAGCTCCTGATGTTGCTCTTCATGGTTGATTCCTAAGACGATCAGGTCATGAAGTTCGCGATCGTCACTGGATTCGATGAGTGCTACCATCTGTTGATCGACGTGTGCCCTATATTTGAGGACTTCAGCGACTGTAGGACGTGTTGTAGCGCCTCTATGTTCTCTCTGGAGCCTTGCCCCAGCAGATTGATAGTAGCTGTTGAATAGATAGTTATAGATCGGGTCAAACTCTTTGTAGCCGTCTACATAAACCTTGAGTACCATCTCCTCATAAAACCAACTCGTATGTGATAAATGCCACTTCGGTGGACTGGCAAAATATACAGGCTGCGGAATATAGTCCTCAGTATTGAGCGGCGCACATAAATCCTGCGAGCGCTGGCGAGAGCGCAGGAAATGCTCTTTTAACGCAAGTTGAACCCGAGTGTCCACGTCAATGGAATCCATTTTAATCATATATGTAGTAAATGTGATGACAGTTACGATTGTTGCGGTAAAAGCGCATGATTATAGTGCCTTAATCAAGAATTAACAATCGTCCGAAACGTCAGATTAATGCGTGGACTCAGCACCTTCTTAGTTGGAGGGAGGCGATGCAACCACCGTCGTTGGCACACTCCTGACATCAGAAGTACACTGCCAGAATGTAAGAATACTTCCATTTTTTCTTTAGTCTCCTTATGCTTAAAGACAAACTTGCGCTCAGCTCCCAAGGTGACGGAAGCGATGGCCCCATCTCTGAGGAGTTCAGGCTCATCGTCACTATGCCAGCCCATACCTTCTGAGCCGTTATGATAGAGATTGAGTAAACAGGAGTTGTAGCTATGGCTAGTGAGAGCTTCCACCTTGTGTTTGATTGATTGTAGTTCTTGCGTCCAGGGTAGTGCCGTCTTGGTGCTCTTAGAGTAGGTATATGTATAGGGTTCGTCACCATACCAAGCCACTTTGCGCTTGGTGATGATGCGCTT
>CAZJTO010000489.1:0-1899 GCA_964548935.1 uncultured Saprospiraceae bacterium | reverse complement strand
ATCCGGGCTTAGAGCTTGACAAGCGAGTTTCTGAAGGGCCAATAGAAAATGAGGATGGTACCTTCGACTTGACTTATGAAATAAGGGTAGAAAATACAGGAGACATCCCGTTAGTCATTGATTCGCTCCTTGATAGCTTGGATATCACCTTTGCTGATGCTGCTGCCTGGGAGATTATCAGGTTAGAGTCAGAACACTTTGATATTAATGATGGCTATGATGGTGCTGGTGATTATAATTTAATTAATGGGCCGGAAACATTAAATGTTGGCGATGCTGGAGCAGTATTCTTAGGAGTTCGAGTCTCTCCTACTGAGACCGCCACGAATTATCTAAATAGCGCTTCTGTATTTGGTGAATCAATTATTGGAGGTGCCTTAGAGGGCACTGGATTAAGCGATGCCGCAAACGTGCCTGTTAACTTAGTTTGCCAGAATACAATAATCTGTCCTGCATTCCCCGACACTATAATTCAATCTAATGACCTAGGTTGGTGTCTTGCTGTGGTGAACTTCCCATTTGCGGAAGCGGATTTATGTGCGGAGACTACTGATGTGCAATTTGAATATTTACTTGAAGGTGTCGGTGTAGATGGTATTCCTAACAGTGTATGGTTACCTGGGCAGCCTTCTGGATTATCGTATAATGTTGGCGTCACTGATGTTACCATGAGATACCAATTCTCTCTTAATGGAGAGCCTGGAATATCAGACTCATGTGAAATGGTCATTTATGTGGTAGATAAGGAAGCACCATTGTTGACGGCGAGTATTCCTACTGACATAACTATAGACTGTTGTACCCCTTTGGATACATTCGAATTAAGTCAAACTCAGGTTACTGATAACTGTGCTGGTTTTGGAGAGATTATAATAGACCGAGAAATCATCTCTAATCGATCTGACGACCCCGCAGATTGCGAATATTACGAATATGTAGACACTATCAGATGGACTTTATCTGATGGAATGATATCTCCAAATGAAGGAGAGCCTAACCTAAGTGTCTTTGCCCAGGTGGTTACCCATATTGACACCATGGCACCAACGATTATCTTACCACCAGACCTGATCGTAACGGAATGTCTACCTGATACAACATTTAATGTTATAGGCTTCGAAGAAATCGCAGTTGATACAGTTCCTGTACGCGTATTAATAGATGGCGTATGGATAGAAGTAGACGAGATCATAAAAGAAACAATCCCAGTTATCGATACTATCGTCAACGGAAACACTTATGGACAAGCTTTAGCATTTGATAAATGCTCTCCTGATAGTGTAATCATGGCAGAGCTCACATTCATGGATAGCCTTGTCGTTGAATGTAAAGGAGAAAAAGAAGCAACCATATTTAGGATATGGTCCGTTAGTGATCCATGTGGCAACAGCACTCGGGCGATCCAGGAGATATCTATAATAGATCGTAACCCACCTGAAATAGAATGTAGAGATAGCATAACCATAACTCTCGACGCGTCTGGTCAATTCAGACTTACTAATGACGATCTAATACTAAGTTTAAGTAGCGCCTGTTACGATGAATCCGAACTCGCGGATGTCACCATTGAGCCAAATGTTTTTAATTGCAACGACATAGGTGTTCATAGAGTGGTAGTTACCGCTACGGATTTCTGTGGTGGATCAAGCTCATTCTGTGAGGTCTTTGTAAACGTAGTGGATACCTTGGCTCCAGTACTCAATTGTCCGGTCAACCCCATAATTATTTCGGAATTGCCGAGAGACTGTGCCTTAGATCTGCCTGAGCTGCGTCAGATTATGTCTTCTGCCGATTGTGATGTTACTTTTATTACTGATCCTCCATTGTTTGCTGATGGTCTGCCTCTGGGTGTGCAGCAAGTGACTGTTACCGCAACAGATGCGTCTGGTAATTCAGCTT
>CAZJTO010000488.1:0-1900 GCA_964548935.1 uncultured Saprospiraceae bacterium | reverse complement strand
GCAACAGCAGCGCTGTCTGTAGGGTGTACCGTTTGTTTGAGCAAGTCCATTGAGATGTCTTTGGCCTTTTGGGCAAGTCCCATGACGCAGGAACAAGCGAGAAATGTTAGTACTAATAATTGGGTTTTCATGTTTTTGATTTTAGGGTGATCCCTTGCAGGGAAATTTTTATGGATTGATCTAAAAAGGTTTTTATCTCGTCATATTGGCTGTTATCATATCGTCCTTTGTATAAGGTAAATGATCTTTTGATTTCATATGCCGTCTCCGTTTCAGTTGTTTCTAATTCAAAGATTCCATAAGGAGTATCAATGGTCGAACTATTCTCCTCCACAGATAGCTTGGTGTGTGCATCTTTAGGCTTATTGATATGGATAGTCTGAGCATGTTCATATCCTCTTGGAAATGATATATCAGATTGTCTGTTTTTATCTTTTGGCAGCATTGGGATGTCCAACTGAGCTAACTGCATTGGAACGAAAGTGTACGAGCCTGCGGACTCAATGATCTTTTCTATATCTATTTTATAATCTAATATTATCCCAGAATCACCCTGGCTGTACTTGACATTGTTGAGCTGTTTTAAGTTAATTTTTGCTCCTTTTGAATTGATGATGTATTCTGTAATTTTTTCTTTTGGCTTATCAGATAACCACAATAGGTCCTTTATTTTATATCCAGTAGCAGATTGTTTAACATCCAGTTGTAGGTCTCCATACAGATCAAAAGTGATCTCCTCATTCATTAGGCTATTCTCATGTGTATAGGCAGGGGTCTTCTCTATATGGCTGGCTCCATTTTCTATTACAAGCACATTACGATCATCGGTAAATGTCCCGAGATAGTTAAATGGATTGTGATGTGAAGTACAATCGAGCCATATCGTATCTGATGATGTAGGAATATTGAGTATGATATGGTTGCCAGGGTATGAGCTCGCAAAATCATTTATAAATCCTGCGGGATGATATGAGCCCGCTCGAACCACAGTATAGTTGGACTTAATATCGTAAAGGTCTAAGAGACATTGCGTATACAGGGTGAGCCCCTTGCAATCGCCGTATTGATTGTGATGCGTGGAGTTTGGATCGATAGGATTGAATCCTCCATCGTCTAACTGCACACTGATGTATCTCGTGTTGTCTTGGACGTATTCATAAACCTTTTTTATGATCTCTCGAGTATCTGTTGTCTCGCCTACATATTTGTCTAGCATGGGCCTGATGACATGTTGGTTTTTAAGCTTCTTTGGGGCTAAGAAACTCTCATACATCCACTGACCGAATTCATCCCAGTCATCGTGTTGCCCAGTATTTCCCTCATAGTTATACTTACGAGGGTTGGTGATTAAAGTGGGAAAGATCTCGAATCTACCAGGGCCATACTGTTCACTATTGATGGAGGGTTGATTTTTCATTGTATAGACACCGGCAACTTTTGATATGGAAGGATAGCGGTCCATGTTCTGCTCGTAAGTTCTCAACTCATCATTTGTAGTTATGCTATAACTGCTCTTTACAACCGCAACGTCATAGTTTGGTATCGGATACCATCTTGGAATGAAGAGCGTATTAGATGAAGTCCTGGTATAACTGTAGTCAATCGTTACCGGGTAGTTATTAGTTTCATAGGACCAATGTTTCAATCTGCTATCGGTAATTATTGAAACTCCATCTCCTGCGGCGTAATCACTTAGGTCTTTTTTCTTGATGCTCTTGATTAGATTACCATCAACATCGTAGATAGAACACTTTACATCTTTTATCTGATCACTACCGTCAGAATAATAGATGCTGAGATTGAGATAATCGCTACCTTTTTCATTGAGCACGGTGATGGTCCCTCGGTAGTAGCTCGTATATGACTCATGATTGTGTAACTCAGTATGCTGTTCTTCGTT
>CAZJTO010000487.1:0-1901 GCA_964548935.1 uncultured Saprospiraceae bacterium | reverse complement strand
TTCATACCGTGTGTCACCTTTTACGATTTCATGTTACTATATAAGTAAGTAACCAGTAGTTTTAATTTATGAGTACGAATAAAAATGTAGAATTTCTAAGTCTGTACGAGCCCATACATGGAAGATTTATAAAATATTGTACCAGCATCTCTTATGGCGTCTTAGAAACAGAAGATTTAGCTCAAGAGGCCATTCTGGCCACTCTACTGAACTACTCTAGAATTAGCGATAAAAACAAGCTGCTCAATTATATGATTGGGACAGTCAGAAACATAATAATCAACCAAAAAAGACGGCAAAAATTTAGTGCTAAATGGGATGAGAAAATACTCGAAAAGCTTGAAGATGATGCACCCAATCCAGAAATAGCTTTAGACATTCACTTTTTACTGAAGGCAATGGATGAGCTGCCGAGCCTTCAAAAAGAAGCTATTATTCTGTTTGAAATAAGTGGATTTTCCATGAAAGAAATCAGTGAAATACAACATAGTTCTGTGGCTGCTACCAAAAAAAGAATCAGTCGAGGGAGGAAAATATTACAAAAACAACTGGCAGATGATCATTCAAAGTCCTCTCTCGCTAATCGGTTATCAGTTTTTGCATCTATACTTTTTTAAGCATGAAATATTTTAGATCGATAGACGACGTATTTGAATTCATAAGAACGCTACCTGTTGAAATTTCCATTGAACAAGTGAAGTCGTGGATTGAAGTAATTCCACCTGTTGAAGCAGATTCAAATTAAGATTTAGGTTTACTCAATTATTTTTTTCTCACAAACCCATTGAGTTGCATGATCGCAATTAGCCATTTCTATATCCATTTTATAATAAACATCATATCATGAAGTACAAAAAAGAATTTTTCAATTATGCCAGCTTGCACCTAAACATGAACAAGATGCATCTTGAGAAGTACCTAGATACAAGTCATACAGGCAGACCAGATCTACGTGCATTTACACCAACAATCATAGAAGAGCGAGAAATGAATGCAGTTCAGTTAGATGTCTTTTCAAGACTAATGAAGGATAGGATTATCTTTCTAGGTGTGCCTATAGACGATTATGTCGCAAATGTAATACAAGCTCAAATGCTATTTATGGAGTCAGTAGATTCTAACAGCGATATCCAATTGTTCATCAATAGTCCAGGTGGTTCTGTAACAGCAGGCTTTGGGATTTATGATACTATGCAATATATCAATCCGGATGTAGGAACGATATGCACAAGTATAGCTGCTTCTATGTCAGCCGTACTATTGAGTTCAGGTGCGAAAGGAAAGAGAACTTGTTTAAAACACAGCAGGGTGATGATTCATCAAACATCAGGTGGTATGCAAGGTCAATTCTCGGATATGGAAATCACGTATAATCTATTTCAAGAGTTACAAGAAGAATTGTTTACTATGCTCAGTGAAAACACTGGTCAGAGCATTGAAACTATCAGAAAAGACTGTAATAGAGACAATTGGATGAAGGCAGAAGACGCTAAATCATATGGCTTAGTGGATGAGGTTCTAAGTAAAACTATAAAAGCTGACAATGTCTCTTAAGCGTATTATCAAAATCCAGATCACAATCATAGGCAAGACAGAAGGATTAGGCCCTCTTAAGGGAATAATTTTGACTCCTGCCCTGACAGGGCAACACCAATTAGAATGGGGTGAGACCCCATGAATAATATCCAACATCAAAAGCCCTGAAAGGGCGTAAGCTATAGTCACGGTTAAAATTATTTATCAAAGAAGGCTTGCGCCCTTTCAAGGCTTAATAACTTATATCATTATAGCAATGGCATGGCCATTCCCTTTTATGATCTTGCCCATTCAGGGCAATTACTGATACCCTATCAGATGTTATGACACTAACAACAAAGGGGCACGACTGAGCTCGCCTGCCG
>CAZJTO010000486.1:0-1903 GCA_964548935.1 uncultured Saprospiraceae bacterium | reverse complement strand
TAGAGCTTATGGGGCCATCGCTCGATATGAGGATAGCGACGAGTTTTACTGGAATGTTATCGGACCAGAATGGGAGGTGCCAATAGAATCAGCAAGCTATTCAGTCCGGTTCCCATATGGTTGGGCTTCAGACATTACCGATTATACGGTAATAACGGAAAGTGCTGGTGCAGCTTCCAAATTGTCAGAATCCATTAATGAAAATATCATTGAAAGTAGTGCACCGATAAGTCTCCGACCGAGAGAAGGTGTAACTGTGGCATTCAGTATCCCTAGAGGCATCCTCCCACAGAAACTGAGGGGCGCTCAAGGAAAAACAGGTATAAAACAACCACAACCTAGTCATTGGTTAACCATGATTCCGGCTGCATTAGCGGCGCTCTTATTTGGTCAATGGAGGCAGAAAGGTCGGCGCCAGCCAGATCCATCAGAGGTGCCTTATCAATATTATCCTCCAGACAGTATGAGTCCTGCTCAGGTAGGTACATTTTATGATTATAAGGTCAATCGCAGAGACATCATTTCACTTCTTCCCTACTGGGGAGATCGTGGCTATATCAAGATGAGACAGCTCGAAGAGGATGTGTACTTTGAAAAAATAAGCAATTTACCCTCTGCAGAACCACAGTATGCTCACGTTCTGTTTAATGATTTGTTCGAAAAGAGCGACAATATCATGCTATCCTCCTTGAAAGAAAGGATGTATCGTACGATGTCAAAAGTTGCATCAAAGCTGCGACAAGAAGTGAAAGCTAAAGAACTGTATGACAAAGATTCGTTAAAGGTATTTCATTCCGGAGCCATGTTTGGAATAACGTTATTATGCTTAGCTATGGCGATCTTCCTCATGCTTGTCTTTAATGCCATTTACATAGGAATCGGATTTATTATATTGGGGCTGTTCAGCGGTGCCTTACATTTTATGCAGCCAAAGCTTAGCGAAAAGGGCTACTCTATGCATCAGCACCTCATAGGGCTGTACCATTTCTTAAGAGCGCCAGATCCGCAGAAGCTGTCTATGCTAACCGCTGAAAATCCAAACTACCTCAGCCAGCTATTTCCGTATGCGATGGCATTTGGCCTAGACGAAGAATGGGAAGAATACTTTAAAGAAAGGGAGGATGGCATCCCAGATTGGTATATCTACAATTCCAGTATGGTTCATAGTGGACAAGCCAATTTTGGAAATTTTGCCAAAAGCTTCAATCCACGATCTATCGAGAGAGTATTTTATTCCGCTCCCAAGAGTCAAAGTTCTTCAGGAGGAGGATTCAGAGGTGGCGGCAGCGTAGGTGGTGGCTTTGGCGGTGGCGGCGGTGGCAGTTGGTAAGAGGGCGACTACCTGAACTCCTCGATGCTAAAATCGTTGTAGAGCACAGCCTCATCTCTTAGATCTTGAACAGGGCTAAGCTTCTGAATGGGAGGAGATAGATATGAAATATATAGAGTCAATTCTAATATTGAGTATTCAAAAGTATTGTAATACTATGAAATGGATTGATTCAATCCATTAGCTCAATCAGGATCTTTGGACTACGGACATACGACTTCAAACGTACTTAATTCACCCGTATTAGTTACTATAACCTTCCAACATTTACCATTGACTGATCGTAACACGACTCCAGAAGAAATCACAGTTAAGAACACATCATTGTCAATTTCTAACAAGCTATTGACAGTATTCTCATCATCACAAACATTACCTAATCCATCTCCATCTATATCAAGTTGTTCTGGGTTAGAGATGTTTGGACAATTGTCATCAAGATTATTTATGCCATCTTCATCATTGTCATCATTGTCAATAATTGTAATAGTATGTGTACTTCTATTACCGATTAAAGTTGAAGCATCATTAGAAATACCGACTATTTCAAACTCAATGGACTTGTTATTATCA
>CAZJTO010000485.1:0-1904 GCA_964548935.1 uncultured Saprospiraceae bacterium | reverse complement strand
CGTATTCGATATACTTGATATGTCGCTTGTAAAATCCGTAAAGCTGTGGAGGCAACGTATATACTGCCGTCCTATTGATCAGCCTATGACCAAAAAAGCCCCACTCGGCTTTCTCTATTGTCTCAAATGAGAACACGCCTATCAGACAAACCGACCCAATTAATAATAGGAACTTACGCATACCTTCTTTTACGATACCAGTTCCACAAGATAGACAACAACATCATGACTCCTATCGGAATCCCTACCATAAGCAACAAATTTTTGCTTTTATGTTCAGCGTAGGCGATAGGATCGATAATTCGTGCTGAGTTTAAGCTTTTCTGCCTGCCGAGTAATTCATCACCATGCATCATCAACTCAAAACATGCCGCTATAAACGAAGCAGTCCCTGTGTACATTTGGCGATCCCATTTGTTATACCCCAATGGATATAGTGACCCGTCTGGAGTAATACCCGGAATGGCGAATTGGACATCACCGATCACAATCTGATTAGATTGTTCTCCACGATCTCTAAAATCTATCTGATGAAGATTCAGGTATTGTCGATCCTCTTCCGTCAATCTATTAGCAAAGTACGAGCTGTGAGATGCCGTAATCATAGTAGCGACACTCCGTGCCGGTCCTCTAAACTGGGCAATGTCAGGCTCCACCCTTAATTGATCAAAGTTCAAAATACTGAGGTCTTTGGTATATCTGCTCTGTGCTGAGCTTTGAAGTAGTGATACTGCCTTGAGGCGAGGCTTTTCAATTATCGGAGAAACGGTGGTCGCAAAAAAGCTGGCTACACCCTCTTGATCTAAACTGATCTCATCACCTTGTGTAGGGGATAATACGGGATGATGAGGATAGTTGATCGCCACCTGTTTAGGCTGTCCTCCCTCTGTACCTACTACTTGGGGAATACTGCTGCACTGTAAGTCTTGCACCAAGTCTGGATCCATGCGCACTCCATATTTAAACAACTGATCCTCGATAGGCAGTTGCCGTGGTGTGGCGGGATATTGTCCATTATTTCCGATTGAGTCAACAGAGATCTCGTACTTGTCGATCATCCACATGACTGGCACCGAACGCATGATCGCTTGATCCACAGAGAGCTGTAATGCCCGGTTATTAGTTTCTGTATTTTGTACGACGACGAGTGCCTCAAGAGAATCGACGTTACGGATCATCACCTCTGGAGACATTGGAATAAAGAAGTAGTTGCCGAGCTTACCTCTGGTCTCATTGAAGCCAGCCGCAAGGATTTCATTTTGATCGCCTAGGATTCCTACGAGTCCATTGCCGCCTATCGTGATATCTCTGAGGGCCTTAACGATCTTCTGTTCTAATCCTATTTCTGATTGATAGATCGCTTCTTGTTCTGACTGGTTAGGCTTCTTATCGCCAAGTAAATCTATAAATACTGTTCTGCGCTCAGTAGTCACAGAGATGTACGGATAGAGCAGGCTCTGCGAAAGCTCATCCTTGGATGATACTCGCCGAGATATGGGAGACACCCCATAAGATCTAAAGTATTGCTGAAGATCCTGACGCTCCTGTGCACTCCCAGAGGAAGGATCGACATACTGTATAGCGACATTGCCATTGACCGATCTAATATTGCGAAGCAACTGCTCGATATAGTCTCGATATTTCTTAAACTGAATCGGGATATCACCATGTAAGAAGACATTGATTAACACCGGTTCGTCGATGGCCGCAATGCGATCAATAGATAGATCGTCTAAGGAATACTTATGATCTGAAGTTAAATCAAACTGGATATCCAATTGATGAGTAATCACATTTACGATCAACAACAATCCAACTATACCCGCTAATCCCTTAATCGTATTCATAAGCTCTTGAGTTTGCGTTCCAAGAGATAAGAGGTGCACGCCAGAAAAAACACGCAC
>CAZJTO010000484.1:0-1904 GCA_964548935.1 uncultured Saprospiraceae bacterium | reverse complement strand
GGTCGACTAACTTTAGGTGTTCTTGTCTAAGCTCTTCAATATTATCCAATTGCTCAGGAGTACTAATCTGAAGCATGACGAGTCTGCGACGTTCATGAGTCTTCCCATAGTCAATCAGATTCGCTCGATCGCTTGTTTCGCTCAACTCATTGAGATAGGCTACGATTTGATCATGACGAGTATGATAGTCACCGATGCCATAATCAAGAAATTCTGCAGGGGAGGGTATGCTGGACTCAAAGGGTGCATATTTAGCGTAGTAGTAATCTTGCGCATTCATCACCGATGAACACACCATCATGAAACAGAAGAGAGTTAATGCCCGCATGCTTAGTCTTTTTTATGGGCATAAGATAAGACATCACTTGATCTTAGCCTTATGGAGGTATGATCTAAATAGATGTCTTTATTAAGAAGTGGATTTCCATTTCTCAATTTGATCTAAACAGGTTTTTGCTGGCAGCCAATTATTAATGGTTAGAAGTGTGGTAAGATAATCGGCTGCTTGATGAGTGATAATTGTTTTGTGATCGATCAATAATTGTAACACCCATATGATCCCATGCACTTCGATATTCTGCTTCTTACACCAACTGCGCATCCGTTTTTCACCTGATAGCAATATGGCTTCATCTAATTGTGAAACTAAGTATAGTAGAGATTTGTCAGCAGGCGAAAAGTGATTACTAAGACCTTCTATTTTCCCTCTTGTATTTTTATCAAACTGCTCAACATTTAATGTTTTGAATGCGATGATATCCTCCTTGTCCTGAGGATATAGTTCCATTAGCACCTCCTCTGTTGTCCATATGGTGATCTCTAAGGAGAGAAAAGATTCAATTAAGTTGAGTGCTATGAGATCAATGAAGATGTTAGCGTCTGTTACAGCAATTATAGTCACGCAGGCACTTTGAGATTGACCAAATCTCTAAATTCTGCCAGTCGCATATTGAGCAATGAAGCGGCTTTAGATGAAGTTATCGCTCCTTCTGCTATACCTTTACAGAGGATTTGCAAAAAACGATTGCTCTCCTCTTTGCCATAAAATTTTCCGATATCGGCTTTATGACCAATGATTGACCTGATATATCTCATTTTCTGAGTAAACAAGTATGAGCTAATAATCCCTAAATCTTTAGCCCTATATAGGATTGCTAATGGGGAGATACCATATTGAGCCTTGATGATTTCTAATTCTTTAAGATGTATGTTCTTCCTGTTAGATCCTAATTCGTGTCGAAGTTGACGAGCAGAAATAAGCATAGCTCCGGCAAAGCGATTACATATTGCCTCTTTAGTTTTATGTGATACCGAATCAGGTATATTAAGCACTAAGTGAGCAAGTTCGTGCAAGGCGGTAAATCTCTGACGATCTAAATTAACTGCGGAATTAATCACGATAATGGGCACTCTATTATCAATGTAATCGGCGAGCCCAGAGATATCCTCAGTACCAAAGTGATCTTTATACACCTTGATACCCCATTCCTCCAACTGCTCTATGATATTGTAAAATGGGTTATCTCCAATATTCATCTTTTTTCTGAATAGATCGGCCTGGTTCTCGGCATCTTCAACTGTCAGACAGAGTTTAGAAAGTGGATTTTTAAATTCCTTATCGGAGGCAGTAAGCTCTTCAGCCTCTAAATACCGCTCTAGAAAATCCTTAGTTTTTCCTAAGATCTCATTTTGTTTCTTCTGGGGAAGTCGCTGAAATTTTCGAAACTCAGGTTTCAAGCTAAAAGAACGGTCACGCTCGAAGAAATCTAATCTTACATCAAGCACGTCGCATAAAGCCAACAAGCTCGTATGTTCTGGTTCCATATCGCCATTTTCATATTTACCGATGGCTTGCTTTGACAACTTCCCATCTAGTTGTTCTGACAATTCTCTCATCGACCAAC
>CAZJTO010000483.1:0-1906 GCA_964548935.1 uncultured Saprospiraceae bacterium | reverse complement strand
GTTTATTTTGGAAATATATTTCTAAAATATTATTTCCATAAATGCGACTACCTTTTGGATCATATCTTAAGACGCTGCGCCAAGAACATCAATTAACCCTCAGAGAGGTGGCAGCCACTATTGATATAGATCAATCCTCTCTTTCCAAAATCGAAAAAGGAAAAATGATCGCGCCACAACACATCATTAAAGCTGCTTCGACAGTATTCGATGTGTCATACCGGGAATTACAAGTTCATTTTCTACAGGATAAATGGTTGCAAATTTATGATAGAGTGCCTTATGCCTTAGAAGCATTAGAGGAAGCCTTGGATCGCCTGAGAACGAAACAAAAAACAACAAATCAGAACGCAGCCATCACAGATACTGTACAGCAGTATTTTACGGACAAGCCTGTGGAGAGAGTTTGGTTATTTGGATCTGCTGCTCGTCAAGAGCTTACTGAAGCAAGTGATATCGATTTGCTCATACAGCTTAAGGCTGAGCACAACCTGGATCTATTCGATTACATGAGCATGTCTGATGATCTGGAAAAACTATTAGACAGACGAATTGATCTGGTGGTAGACGGGCAATTGGATAGTACCATTGCCGATCGGGTGCATGCCGAAAAAGAATTGATTTATGAGCAGAGATGATAATCAGCTTAGACTAGCTCATATCATCAATTGCATTGACAAGATTCAACGCTATGTCGAGGATGTCTATCAAGAAGCTTTTGAGCAAGACGAGATGATGCAAGATGCAATTATCAAGAATCTCGAGATCATTGGTGAGGCGGCAACCCGATTATCCAAAAAAATCAAATCTGAAAACACCCATATTCCGTGGCATCAGATAGAGGGCTTGCGCCACCGCCTTGTTCATGACTATTATCAGGTAGACCTTACCATTGTTTGGAATACGATTCATAATCGGTTACCCCAACTGAAGAGAGAGATACAAAATCTTCGAACGTAGTAACGCTCTTTTGTTGCCATCAAAAAAGGCCGTAACATCATCTGTTACAGCCTTTTCGATTTTTTTTATGGATCTCATTAGAACCATCCTGCGCCCAATCCCCTGAATGGCCATGGGATGGATGCCAGTATGATGACTAATCCAATGAGGTTAAAAATAAATAACGTCTTGTATCGCTTCGGAGCTTCCTGTCTCTTTCCTTTAGAATATCCGATTGTAATCACGATAGCGGCTATGATCATCATCGAGATATGCTCAACAGCGAAAAATCGCAACTCCGTAACCTTCATGAACCCTTCTGTAAATGACACTTTAGGGCTAATGAAGTATAATGCCAAGCCTATTAAAGTCTGAACATGTACTCCTATAAGGTTGAACAAAAATGGCTGCTTTGATACGCTTGTATCCTTGTTAGACATCTTCTTGAAGGCTACTACGATAGCAGCTATAAGTAGTGCAAGTACGACCCATCTTAGGCCTGAGTGTGCATGACGGAGAGCATTGTACATGGTAATAGTTTTTATTTCTGCTAAGCTATGTAAAAAGTTAACAAGTCAAATGGTAGTGCAAGCTGATTTAGGTTCGCTGAAGAGAATAGAGTAGCGAGTAGTGATTCCTTAGGTTGAAAGTCAGAATTCGCATCTCGACAACTTCTAACTTTCAACTTGGTAACTTCTACTTATTTCCCACTCATGATTTTCTCCTGTTGATCGATACTTTCATCATGTATAGATCTTAAGAGCTTATCTATAAAGCCTGCACTAAGACCATTGCTTGCGCCTTGATCTTGCGATTTCGCCACGATTTCTTCCCATCTCTTCTTTTGTAAGATGGTAATATTATTTTCTTTCTTGTACTCGCCTATTTTACGAGCGATCTCCATTCTTCGCCCAAGTAAATTGATCAAATCTGTATCGATCTCATTAATATCCTGCCGCAAGAAGTC
>CAZJTO010000482.1:0-1912 GCA_964548935.1 uncultured Saprospiraceae bacterium | reverse complement strand
TCTCAATGGACTTGCTCAAACAAACGGTACACCCTACAGACAGCGCTGCTGTTGCCGCATATGACTATCAAAAAGTCGAGATCAGTTATGAATTCACTAATAAGATCTTACTAACGATGAAATATCGATTCAGACTGAAAGTATATGCCGAGGGCGGCGAAAAATATGCAGAGTTTCAGATACCTACCTACCATTCTAATGGAGATAAAGAACGTGTGATAGAGGTAAAAGGTATCACAGCTAATATCGTCAATGGCCAACGTCACGTGATAAAGCTAGACAAGAATCAAATATTTAAGGAAGAAACCTCTGACAATTATACAACAGTGAAGTTTGCCATGCCTATGGTAAAACCAGGCTCAGTGATCGATGTTTCTTATCAAGTCTCTTCACCCTTTATTTACACTATACCTAAGTGGTATTTTCAACACGAAATACCTACTCATGAGTCAGTATATAAGATTCATGTCCCTAATTATTTCACGTTGACGCCCATACCTTCTGGGACATTTCCAATCTCTAGAGAAGAACAAAACAATATAAATTTAGGTCGGAGCATGAAACATGTTACCCTGACAGGCAAGGATATACCTGCCCTTGAGGAAGATGACTATGTGCTCAATGACAATGACTACCGCAGTGGGATAAAATATGAGCTGCTTAGCGTTAACATCCCAGGTGAATTACCGCAGAATTTTTCCAAGGATTGGAATAGCATTGCAAAAAACTTAGATGACGCTGTCTACTTTGGCAGGCAATTGAACAAGAAATACAAAGAGCTTGACCAATTCGTCGAGACTTTAGGAGATAAAAGCATGGATGAAAAAACTTCCGAAATCTATCACTATGTACAATCCAACTTTAGTTGGAATGAATCCTACGGTATCGGAAGTTATGATGGATTAAAAAAAGTAATGCAAACTAGGTCTGGAAACATCGGAGAGATCAACTTGATTCTAGTCTATATGCTCAGAAAGGCTCATGTCCCAGTAAACCCATATGTGTCAAAATCAAGAAGAAGAGGTTTGCTCAACTTGCTTTTTCCGAGTCTATCTGAACTCAATTATACCATGGCGGCAATACCTCAAGAGAATGGAGAGCACTTACTGCTCGATGCCAGTTGCAAGCATAACTCGATCGGACAGCTTCCTGTACGGGCTCTAAATATAAATGGTTTAATACTCCAAGGGACTGAAGCGACACCGTATTATCCTCCTAATCCTAACCTATATAAGATCCAGACAGTGTCTAAATATGAACTGGACCTCGAAAATTCTGTCATCAATGGTAACAGTAAACGCAAGAGATCAAACTATGCCTCTTACAAATATCGATTGGACATGGAGCAATCCAATAAAAATGAAGATGAGCAAAGCAGCAATACTAAGGCAGACAACCAAGAGTCTGATATCGAGAGCTTTGATATAGAAAATACCTATAGTGTGACAGAACTGACTGGGCTAGAGGATATAAATGAACATATCATGATAAATTTTGATGAGAAACTCGTGACTTGTATGAAAAAAGTAGGAGACATCCATTTCATCGATGCGACACTTGACTTTGGTTTGGATCGCAATCCTTTTGAAGAGGATGAGCGTGAATTTCCGGTATTTTATAATTCTCGTATTGACAGCAAGACAATTGCCTCATTACAACTACCAGAAGGGTATGTAATAGAAGAAAAGCCTGATAATCTCAATATTGCCTTGCCAAATGGAATGGGCAGGTTTAGCTATGAAGTCAAAAGTCAAGGATCTAATGTGATCATATATTATATCTTAAAAATCAATGATGACATCATCTTGCCACAGGACTACCCTGGATTAAAAACATTCTACGATATGATCCATGATCTATCAAAAGAAAAGATCGTCATCGCAAGAGCATAAATAAAAATCAGGAATTCCCA
>CAZJTO010000481.1:0-1914 GCA_964548935.1 uncultured Saprospiraceae bacterium | reverse complement strand
TGCTGACGCATGGGCAGAATAGCAAAGGAGAAAAGTGGATCATAGGCATCAATACCCCCTCAGCGGATGCAGCGCTGACCGATCTGATAGAATACCTATCCTTGAGCGGCCGAGGTCTGGCGAGTTCAGGCAACTACCGCAATTATTATGAAGTATCAGGTGCCAAGTATGGCCACACAATAAACCCTAAGACTGGATATCCAGAAGTCAATGAACTTCTCGCTGTCAGTGTCATAGCACCAGACTGTATGACAGCTGATGCCCTCGCTACCGCATGCATGGTAATGGGGTATACAAAAGCTAAAGATTTAATAGCATCTTTGTCAGAGGTAGAAGCATGCTTCTTCATAGGATCCGAGGATGGATCAATAAATAAAAATTATAGCAATGGATTTATTCAATACGTCGCCACAAAATGACTCGGCAATAGCTTTTAACCTCGATAAAGACATTGTCTTTTTTGATATCGAGTCTACCGGCCTGAATATCTTGCAAGATCGCATAGTACAGATTGCTCTAATCAAGTATTACGGCGATAATAAGCCGCCCAAGGAGCTAGAGTTAATGATTAATCCTGGCATCCCGATACCAAAAGAATCTCGAGATGTCCATGGGATCAGCGACGACATGATCGCAGATAAGCCGCACTTCAGAGCAGTTGCACAGCAGATATATGAGTTTATCGCAGATGCTGACTTAGCCGGGTATAACTCAGACAGATTTGACGTACCCATGCTACTTGAAGAACTCTATAGATCTGGATTCACGCTGGATATGACGGATAGGAAGTCCATTGATGTACAAAAGATCTTCTATCGTATGGAGCCGCGAACACTCCGAGCTGCACTTAAATACTATTGTGATAAAGATCTAGTTGATGCACATGATGCACTTGCGGATGTCAAAGCAACAATAGAAGTATTGCAAGGACAGATAAAAATGTACGAAGGAGTGGACCATGAAGATGGTGATGGCTTTATCACTAAGGCACCCATTAAAAATGACATGTCTGCGATCTATGACTTTACCTCTGATAAGAGGCATGTAGATTTTACCAACAGGTTGAAGAAGACTGAAAACGGTGACGTGATTTTCAATTTTGGCAAGTATATGAACCACAGGGTAAAAGATGTCATCAAGAAGGATCGCAACTACTTCCACTGGATCATGGAGAAGGATTTTTCATCACAAGTTAAGACCACCATCCAAGGTATCATGGACGACATCATCAAGGAGTCCCGACATTCCGCATAACAATTAAAATGGCTTTTGAGTTATTATATCTGATGAGACTGGCTATATACGGTATGCTCCTGCTCTCAGCAGGCTTTATGTGTTGCGGTGATGATAACTCAACATCAATAGAGCGTATTGATCTTGCCTCTATACCATTTACTCCTGAACCATATGAGTTTGATCTTCCCGATCACTTTCCTCAGATGATCATTCCAGAGGACAACCCTATGACCGTAGCTGGTGTGGAGCTAGGCCGGCATTTGTTTTATGATCCGATTCTATCCAGAGATTCGAGTATCACCTGTTCGACCTGCCATCTGCCTGAGGGTAACTTTACAGATAATCTCGATCGTAGTATAGGGATAGATGGGGAGCGAACCAGTCGCGGGTCCATGACATTGCTCAACGTAGGATTTGTGAACACAGGATTATTCTGGGACGGCGAGGTGATGACACTTGAGCAACAAGCAGAATTACCCGTCGAAGATCCAATTGAGCTGCATGACACTTGGCCCAATGTGGAAGCCAAACTTCAAAGGCACCCAAGCTACCCGATTATGTTTAGAGAGGCGTTTGGAATAGAGGAGTTCGATGAGATTACTCAAGATCTTGCCACTATGGCAATTGCTCAGTTTGAACGTAGCTTAGTCAGCAGTGGCAATTCTAAGTATGACCGGG
>CAZJTO010000480.1:0-1920 GCA_964548935.1 uncultured Saprospiraceae bacterium | reverse complement strand
TAGCCTTTATCTTTGGCTTACTTCATGGCTTTGGGTTTGCCGGAGCACTTGGAGAGATTGGCCTGCCTCAAGCGGAGGTGCCAGTGGCCCTGTTCTTCTTTAATATAGGAGTGGAGTTAGGTCAACTGATATTTGTAGCCGTGCTAGGGGGCATATTGTATCTATTGCTAAAGATATTGCCACAATACATAGCTAAGGTAAAGCTTAGTGGAGCTTATGCCATAGGAGGGATGGGCATGTATTGGTTAATAATTAGGGTATTAGGATTCTAAAGGGTCGAGTGTGATAAAAACATATCAAGATGAAACCAACGCTTACATATAAAGGTGCTGTGATGACCTGGGAATGCGACTCCAACGGCCATATGAACGTGATGTACTATATCAACAAGTATGAGAACGCCGGCAGAAACTTTGACCTCGACCTCGGTCTCGCAAAGCTGCTACAAGATCAAAAAGAGACGGTTGGGATAGTCGTTGTAGAGCAAACCATTCAATATCTCAAGGAAGCATTTGAAGATGACATTCTATACGTGATGTCAGAGCTCAATGGCGTTGGAAATAAGAGCATCACCATGACGCATAAGATGTACAATGGTTATACAGACGAGCATATTGGCACGATGAGCCTGGTCTGTGTGCTATTCGACAAGATCAATCGTGTAGGCCTTACCATACCGTCAGAAATAAAAGAACAAATCGTCAAAAAAATAAATCACTGATATCATGACTATACTTACTATCATAGTTGTTTTAGGCATCTTACTCATGGGTGCCAATCTCTATATTCGGAGGACTTCACAAGGTCTGGTAGAGTTTAGATCTGGGCTCGTGCTGAATTTCTTACCCAATCTCGATCATATGGAGCCAGTTGACCTGCGAGTGTCGCTTGAAAATTTTACCGCAAAAAATGCCCATAAAGTCAAAGTACCTATCAAGGAAGTTAAAGAATTGACCATCTCTACAAGACATGGCGAAATCAGGGGTAGGCTATATAATAACGCCGATCAGGCCATGGATAGGTGTATTATCTTCTATCACGGCGGTGGGTTTTGCGTCGGGAGCATAGAGACCCATAATGAACAAGCTCGCAGAGTTGCCAAGGCAACAGGCTTGCCACTGCTATCGGTTAATTATTCGCTCTCACCAGAAGCGAAGTTCCCTCATGCCGTAGAAGAATGTGTGGACGCAGTCCTTTGGGCTAAAGATCAGTTAGTAACCTTGGGCATTGATCAAGCTCAATTCATCCCGATGGGCGATAGCGCAGGTGGCAATCTCGCTATCGTAGTTACTAACCAACTGATTAAGATGGGTCATAAGGACTTAATCACACAGGTGGTGCCAGTCTACCCTGTAACCGATAGCACTCAAGAATACGAATCTAACAAGCTATATGGTGAAGGCTTCTATCTCACCTCCAAGGCTATGGCCAATTTCATGAGAGACTACTTGAGTAGTGCCGAGGATATCACTGACGTCAGAGCGAGTCCCATACTCGAGGAGGATCTATCGCAGTTTCCTCCCACGTTTATCTTGACGGCTGGGTTTGACCCTCTGCGAGATCAGGGCGAAGCATTTGTAGAGAAGTTGCGGGCTGCTGGATGTCAAGTACAGCATAAGCGCTATGATAATGCCATCCACGCCTTCTTCGGATTGAAAGACTTTGGCAAGAAAGGGCTTCAGGCTGTCGATGATGTAGCAGAGTTTTTAGTGGGCTAATTCAATCTTGTGCGCTGCCCCCAAATGTTGGCTCGATAAATTTTTTTGTTCTCAACGATGAGCATCTCTCCTCGTTTGCCCAACTTGATATTGGCGTCTATAAAGATAATCTTGTTGTTATGTATTGAGACTATTTCAGGCACTGAGCTATGACCCACTATGATCCGCTTGGCGTCAATTTTCTCAAGGAGTCTATCAGTTC
>CAZJTO010000479.1:0-1923 GCA_964548935.1 uncultured Saprospiraceae bacterium | reverse complement strand
GTGAGGGTTGTATCCCTGAGGTGATATTTGAAATCTTCAATACACACTTTTAATAGATAGTCAGGCGTCTTGATGAGCTTTTCTTTATCGTCAATACTCACAGCACTTTCATAAGAGTCTGCCAAGTAGTTTAAATCTTTTTCGAGTTGATCGTCGTAATGATCATTGATGATGAAAGCTCCGTCTTCCCATAGTACACTGGCCTTAACATGGTCCCATTCATAGGTGCCACCGTGATAATTATAGGATTGTATGGTAATCTTACGATCATAGGCCTTAATATTCGTTAGGTGCACACTGACGAACCCTAGCATCGAGGCAATTATGGCGCCTGTCAAAAGTATAAATGCTATGGTGACGAACCTATTCACTCCTTTAAAATATTAGAAATTATTTGATTGTTTTAGCAGATTAGGTCCATTAGTATTTCATTAAGAATTCAAGCGAAATTATGCATTCAGATATTGTCTTACGGATTGCTCAATAATGCTACAACAATCGTTGATTTGATCTTCTGTGATTACTAGGGGTGGAGCGAACCTGATGATATTGCCATGAGTAGGTTTAGCTAAGAGCCCGTTCTCGGCCATAATCATACAGATGTTCCATGCTGTTTTACTCTCTGGAGTGTCATTGATCAATATTGCGTTGAGTAGACCTCGTCCTCTTACGCTTTTGAGAATCGCATATTTCTCACATAATTCAGTGATCCTCGATCTAAAGATTTGACCCATCCTGCGGGCATTGACCATTAGCTTTTCGTCAATCAATACGTCCATAGCCGCCATAGCGACGTGGCAAGCTAATGGGTTTCCGCCATAAGTACTACCATGTTGCCCTGGCTTCAAGACATCCATGACCTCATTATTCGCCAGCACCGCTGATACCGGATATGCTCCCCCAGATAGGGCCTTGCCCAGAATTAGAATGTCAGGTTCAACATATGTAGCCGGATTGCGCTCACACTTGGTCGTGCAACTGCAATCACCACAGATGGCTAGCATACTTCCCGTTCTGGCAAGACCAGTCTGTATTTCGTCAGCGATAAACAGAATGTTATTCTCCTTGCACAGTTTGGCGGCTTTCTCTATAAAATCTACATCCGGAACATTTACACCTGCTTCACCCTGGATCGGTTCGACTAAAAATCCAGCAATATCAGCACTATGCTCTTTGATTACTTTACTCAGTGATTCGATGTCATTGTATGGAATGCTTATAAACCCTGGGGTATAAGGTCCAAAGTGACCTCTGGCATCTGGGTCGCTCGAAAACGAGATGATACTGATCGTCCTTCCATGAAAATTCTTGCCGCAAACGACAACCTTAGCCTCACCATTTTTTATTCCCTTCTTTTCATAGCCCCACTTACGGCAAATTTTAATGGCAGTCTCCACGGCTTCGGCTCCGCTATTCATCGGGAGCAGTTTATCTAATCCAAATGTCTCCGTCATAAACTTCTCATAAGGACCTAGCTTACTATTATGAAAGGCTCTCGAGGTCAAACACAGTTGAGCGCCTTGCTCTTGTAATGCTGCCACTATTTTAGGATGACAATGTCCTTGGTTGACGGCACTATATGCTGATAAGAAGTCATAGTATCTTTTTCCTTCTATATCCCACACATATACGCCCTTACCACGATCCAATACTACCGGCAGCGGATGGTAATTATGTGCGCCATATTTGTCTTCTAAATCAATATACTTCTGAGAATTCTCCATATTAATTGAGTTTTTCATATCTCCGGTCTAAAGTATGACATCATCAGATTATAAAAGCCGAAATTTGCTTCTTTATAGAGCGACTTATCAATATGACTTTTGAATTTAAGACGACAATGGTTATATAATGAGTATCAATCTTAAACCGGTACTTTCGTACATCATTTATATATAGACTTATGTCTACCCAAAATTGATT
>CAZJTO010000478.1:0-1930 GCA_964548935.1 uncultured Saprospiraceae bacterium | reverse complement strand
CCAATGGCGAAATCTCAACGGTTACACGTGAGGTAGAAGTCATTGAGCCGGAAGCACCACCAACTCCTGATCCGGTATTATTGAATCAAGACTTCGTCAGATTACCTAAATCTTCAGGATCTGATTGTGCTTGTTCTGGTTGGATCAACAGAGATGTGGGAGAGCAAGGTGAATCAAGTACTGGAAATGGATCAGATGTCATCAAGTTCGATGATCGTGAGCCGGATCATGCTTATCAAGAGATCGCCGTAGAGCCTAATGCAGATTACCAAATCAATATCGCTGCAGAGCACAGGTCATTAGTATCTGAGACTGGTGAGACACCGTCAGTGTTAGAGATCAGAGTCCTTGCGGGTACTGGATTTGAAGATGGGTACCAGCCGTTCTTTTTTGATAACACAGTGGATATCCCCCAAGAAGGCTTTGGATATACTTCTGTACCACAGATAGAGATCGAAGAAAACAATTTGTTGATTTGGACTATCGAAAATCCTGAAGAAACGGGATATCTACCATACTCAAGAGGATTTAACTCAGGAGCTAATACAACTGTAGCAATTTATATCAGAGGTATTGGCAATGCCGATCCACCTGAAGATCCTTCGGATTTTGAGAGATATGGTTTTGCCAGTGGACTTGAAGAGATGAGAGTAGATTTCATCAATATCGTTGCGATCAACGACTAACATGACAATAAGAGGTAATTGCTATAAAATAGATCGCCTCAATAGAGATATGGTGTGGGCTTAACGAAAGTTGTTCTCACACCAATAGACAAATAGTTTTTTCATATTAGTAGGGTGCTCAGTGCAATATCTGAGTGCCCTTACTTTAAAAAAATCCGCAGAGATTCATCTACAGTATAGGAGTGATTATAGTTTGCAAGAATCGCTTTGTAATAAGCGGCAGAACTATATCATTTACATTTTCTGTAGCCGACCAACCATGATAAATCTGTAATGGTAAGGATCCTTCTACATATTACTTTTAGCCTGCTTGCTCTTCAACTTGGAGGACAAGATCATCCTACATTGACGATGACCAAGGCTGAAGTCAGCGAGATACGATCTGGTATCGAGGCCGCCCCATTGTTCCAACAAACATTACAAAACACGATTGAAGAAGTCGATCATGAGATCGAAGCGGGTATTCAAGTACCCGTGCCCAAGGACATGGCAGGAGGATACACTCATGAACGGCACAAAAAGAATTTTTTCATATTACAGAAAGCAGGGGCGTTATATCAGATCACTCAGGACGATAAGTATGCAGATTATGTCAAGGAGAGTTTCATGGCATACGCAGAGCTGTTTCCTACACTCCCGTTGCATCCAACTAATAGATCATATGCGACAGGCAAGATATTTTGGCAATGCCTTAATGATTCCAATTGGTTAGTTTATTGTAGTCAGGCCTATGATTGCATCTATGATTACCTGTCAGCAGAAGAGAGGGCTCATCTGAACACGACACTGTTTAGGCCGATGGCTGACTTTCTGTCGATCGGGAATCCACAGTTTTTCAATCGGGTACATAACCATAGCACCTGGGCCAATGCAGCGGTAGGAATGATCGGATTAGTAATGGATGATGAAGAATTGATCCACAGAGCACTATATGGTTTAGAAGATGACGGAATAGACAAGGGTTTGCGAGATAACGATGGGGGGTATATTAAGTCAGATGAGCATACTCAGGCGGGATTCTTCGCTCAGTTAGATTACTCGTTTTCTCCCGATGGTCATTTTACCGAAGGACCGTATTATTTGCGTTATGCGATGACACCTTTCTTGTTGTTTGCTAAGTCGCTGTCCAATGCGCGTCCTGAAATGAATATCTATGGATACCGTGATGGTATTCTGAAAAAATCAATCTATGCCTTGATCAACCAGACTGATGCTCAAGGCAGATTCTTTCCTATTAATGATGC
>CAZJTO010000477.1:0-1936 GCA_964548935.1 uncultured Saprospiraceae bacterium | reverse complement strand
GATGTGATCGTCTATGATATATTTTCTCCTCCCGTCGCCAGTCGTACTTATGTCTATCCTAATATCGCAGCATACGAAGTCTTAGCGGCCACACATCAAGAATACAATAGTCTGAGTGATCAGATTACTGGGTTCGCCCCTGGGCCTCAGCTCAATAATGATGAGATATCTCCTGCAGTTGCTGCATTAGAAGCATTTATCACCACTGCAAAGCATTTTATTTTTTCAGAGCCAAAACTTCATGATTATCAAGTTGAACTATACAGATCCCTGCAAGATCAGGGCATCTCCAAAAAAGTCTTCGATAACTCTGTTGAGTATGGCAAAGCTATGGCAGCCCATGTGATCCAATACTCTGATTCTGACAACTACAAACAAACTCGGACCTTCCCTAAATATTCTATCACTGATGATGAATCCAAATGGAGACCGACTCCCCCGATATACATGGATGGCATCGAACCACACTGGCGAGAGATTAGGCCATTTGTATTAGATCGCTCTGATCAATTCGTGCCACCCCCACCAACCCAATTTGACATGACCGAAGGTTCCAAGTTTTATAGTGAAACTATGGAGGTCTATGATGCTGTCAAAAATCGAACAGAAGAGACCAAAGAAATTGCGAGCTTTTGGGATTGCAACCCTTATGTGCTAAACATCACAGGTCACGTGATGAATGCTTCCAAAAAAATAACTCCAGGTGGACACTGGATCGGAATAACAGCATTGGCTTGTGAAAAAGCCGAGGCGGATCTGGCTACAACTATTGAAGCGTATACACTGACATCGATATCGATTGCTGATGGTTTTATCAGCTGCTGGGATGAAAAGTATAGAAGTAATCTGGTGCGGCCCGAAACAATTATCAATGAATACATTGATGAAGATTGGGTGCCAACCTTGCAAACTCCACCGTTTCCTGAGCACACCAGTGGGCATAGTGTAATCTCTCGTGCAGCTGCGGTAGCCTTGACCAGCATTTTTGGTGACAACTTTCAGTTTGATGATACAGTGGAACTGGCCTACGGACTGCCTGTACGGTCTTTTGATTCATTTTATGCCGCATCGGACGAAGCCGCCGTAAGTAGATTATATGGGGGCATACATTATCGTCCCGCAATAGACTATGGAGTGGATCAAGGTGATAAAGTTGGCAAGCTGATTTTGAATAGATTAACGCTGAAGAATAAGTAACATGTCAATTATCCTTGTAAAAATGGGTTGTTGGCTCTCTCAAAACCAATAGTGGTCGATGGGCCATGTCCAGGATAAACGGTGTAATCATCTGCTAAAGTCAGCAGCTGTGTCTTGATACTATTGATCAATGTATCATAATCTCCACCTGGCAGATCCGTTCGCCCTATGCTCCCATGAAACAATACGTCTCCTCCAATGACTTGCTTTGAATCGTGATGAATAAAGCACAAGCTAGCTGGTGAATGTCCCGGAGTGAATACTACCTCCAAGGATACCTCGCCAAATTGAACGGTGTCGCCAGCCTCAATATACTTTTGAATATTGGGCGATCCCTCATATGCGATCCCATACATCTTACTAACCTGCGTGCAGCTGTCCAGCACCGGAATCTCTCCTTGATGAGCCTCAAGGACCAATCCGTAAGTTTCTGATATAAACTTGTTTCCTAGTACGTGGTCAATATGACAATGGGTGTTTATCAATCTCACGGGTTTCCAACCATGATTTTTGATAGTATCTGTCAACACTTTGCGCTCATTGCCATTAGAACAACCAGGATCAAAGATTATACACTCCTTGGTGCGGTCGCAAATCGTAATAACGGTATTTTCCTGAAATGCATTAAAAGTGTATATCTCGGTGGTCATAAACGTCTTATTTATGCTTAACTATTCATAAGTATGGGACAAGTATAATGAGATGTTTATATTCATCGCATATTATAATTGATTTGATG
>CAZJTO010000476.1:0-1940 GCA_964548935.1 uncultured Saprospiraceae bacterium | reverse complement strand
AAAACCGATTTGCTCGACCGCTACACAATCATCCAAAGTAAGATTGAACAGCAAAAAGCCCTCGAAGGGAATATCACAAAAGAAATTGAGGTACTCGATCAATTGTTAGTACAGATTCAGTCAGATGCCTCAGCAGTATCCCTAGATCAAAAGTGGCGCAAAAAAGATCTTGATAAGTTGATCCGAAAAGACTTTTATAGACAGCTACTATCTGGGTCTACAGCAATTGCTTCTACAAGTGATGAATTGATAGCTGACTACACATCCAGACGATATCAGACCTATCTCAAAGACAGGACCATATCCGATATCAGCCGATTAACCAAGCTATCTGATGTCATAGTTGATAGTATCAAGATGATAGAAGCCATCATCGCAGATAAAGAAGTACTGCTACTCAAGGAAAAAGACAACTCACAACAGATAGAAGACGATATCGTCTCGAGCGATCAGACTCTGGAATCCATAAAAACAGATGCTTCCAGGCTCCAAAAAGAAGCGTCTGAACAGTTAGCAATACAAGGGAGCTCGAATGATAAGATCAGGGAGACCATCGCTGCGGCTCCGTCAACATCACCAGTGCCGAGTGGCAAGGCTATAGATAGAAATGGCAGGATAGTCTATAGGAGCCTGCCATGGCCAGTTACGGGTGGTGTTGTTACACGAGGTTTTGGTCAGGCAAACTATGGCAGTGTTGCCAATCTTCAATATCAAAACAGAGGAATCAATATGATCTGTCCCTCGGGTCAGGCTGTCAGGGCAATCGATGGAGGTCGAGTAACCATGAGTGGTGAGCAGCCTCCCTATGGTCATGTAATAATTGTCAACCATGGGGAGTATGACTCGGCCTACTTTAATATTGATAAGCCTGCAGTCTACGCCAATGATCAAGTGCGCTCTGGAGATTTTATCGGAAGCTTGGCGCAAAATGATGCAGGTTCAAAATTCTATTTCGAGATTTGGTATCGGCAGAAACAAATTGATCCCTTACAATGGCTGATAAAACAATAGCTTTGCACTGCATAAACAAGGTATGTCAGATAGCTGGGATGTAGGTAAAAAGAAAAAAAGCGGACTTAATAAAGGCGTTGAAAATGCTGTACTTGTTGCTATAGTCCGCAGGAATCAAGAGAAAGAAGAAGTTCAGGAGTACCTTGATGAACTGGAGTTTCTGGCTTTAACAGCTGGGGCTAAAAGTGTCAAGCGCTTTGTCCAGTCTATGGATCATCCCAATTCGCGCACCTTCATAGGTGAGGGTAAAGCCCTCGAAATCAGTGAGTATATCGAAAATAATGACATAGATCTGGTCATTTTTGATGACGATCTGACGGCTAAGCAGACCAACATACTCGAAGAGATGTTTAAGCGTAAGATCATAGATCGCAGTACGCTGATTCTAGACATATTTGCTAATCGAGCGAGGACCGCACAAGCGCAAACCCAAGTGGATCTCGCACAGATGCAATATCTATTGCCACGTCTGAGAGGATTGTGGACTCACCTTGAGCGTCAGCGTGGGGGTATCGGCATGAGAGGACCGGGGGAACAGGAAATCGAGACTGATAGACGGATCGTAAGAGATAAAATATCTAAGCTCAAGAAAAAGCTTGAGAAGATCGATAGACAGAACCAAACACAGCGTGCCAATCGCTCAGATCTCATTCGTGTAGCATTGGTAGGATATACTAATGTCGGAAAGTCCACACTGATGAACATGCTGAGCAAGTCTGCTGTGTTCGCAGAAAACAAGTTGTTCGCTACGCTGGATACTACAGTGCGCAAAGTGGTATTTGGAAGGATGCCTTTTTTGTTATCTGATACGGTCGGCTTTATCCGTAAGCTTCCACATCATCTGGTAGAAAGTTTTAAGTCTACACTTGATGAGGTAAGAGAGTGTGATGTGCTTATGCATGTCGTAGATATGGCCCATCCACAATATG
>CAZJTO010000475.1:0-1952 GCA_964548935.1 uncultured Saprospiraceae bacterium | reverse complement strand
TGGGTCAATTGAGCCGCAAAATTATAATAAAATCAAAACCCTGTAAAGCAATGGCTCTATAATTTTCTACATGGTAAAAATCATTCATCTATTTTCGTAGCTCAATTACGATCAAATGAAATCATTTCAAATACTATTTGTCCTTGGCGGATTGCTACTTTCAAGCCTCTCTTATGGGCAGACAGATACCATCAGCTATAGCATCGGTATGAGTGTTGGAGCCCGTATGGCTAACCAAGGAGCTAATGATATAGACTATCAAGATTTTCTGCAAGGGGTGCGCGACATGATCGAAAAAAACGAAACGCTCATTACTAAGGCGACAAGTGACAGCCTCAATTATGCATATTACCAAGAACAGAAGGATAAAATTTTTACAAAAGTGAAAGAAGAAGGACTCAAATTTTTAGAAGACAACGCCAAGCGACCTGAGGTATCTACTACCGAAAGTGGCTTGCAATACGAAGTATTAACCACGGCAGAAGGCCCTAAGCCAAGCGCCACAAGCTCTGTTACTGTACATTATGTCGGCCAGCTCATCAGTGGTGAGATGTTCGACAGTTCTGTTGACCGTGGCGAGCCTGCCACGTTTCCACTTAATCGGGTGATCCCAGGCTGGACTGAAGGAGTGCAACTGATGAGTGAAGGTGCTAAGTACCGATTTTATATCCCCTCTGAGTTAGGATATGGCGCAAGAGGAGCCGGAGCGGCTATACCTCCTTATAGTGCCTTAATATTCGACGTAGAATTATTGAAGATTAACTGATCAAAAACTGATCGTATAGTTATATGAAGAGCCTCCACTTTGGGGGCTCTTTTTTGTTTGCACTACATTATACTTGATCTGAGTTTTCTTCTGCTCCTTTTTCTTAGGAAGCTTAAAGCCGATTCTGATGTTCTTATGAAACGTAGTTCTCCCCTTTCGGACCACTTGATCTAGGGTAAACTTCATCAGGCTGACGATCCGTTGTGCCTCCTCGTCGCAACCATAGCCCAAGGACATTTTAACCTTAGAACCAGTTACGACACCCTTGTGATTGATGTCTATCCTCAATAGCACAACCCCTTCTATCTTCTCCTGTAATGCTTCATCGGGGTACTTCAAATTCTTTTTGATGAATTTTGATAAGGCCTTAGGCCCTCCAGAGTAATATGGCTTTACGATGAACTGGTGTGGTTTTTTATTTTTCCTCATCAATCCGAAAGGTACTTTAATAATTTTTTAAGATCATAGATGGGTCTGGTCGCTATCTTTGCAAAGTTCGTACTAAAACACAATTTGCTATGAGACTTATTTATGTAGTATTTATGATGTGCCTCTATTCTCTCCTGATGGCGCAGGATGTAGAGAAACAAGTGATCATCAAGAAAGGTGCTCAAGGACAAGAGGTTAATACATGGGTCGAGAAAGAAAAGCTCGTGTCTGTAGATGTGATGAAAGACGATAGCGGGGAAAGAAAAATAAAAGTCGTGATGGATGCCGACGGAGAACAATCCGTATATGAGTGGTCTGACACCGGTGAAATTCCAGCGGAGGTAAAAAAGCAATTAGAAGAAGCAGGTATAGACCTACAAATACTCGATGGGTCAAAAGGGTCTGGTGTAGAAGAAAAAGTAATCGAGATCGAGTGGGATGGTGAGGGCGAAATGCCTGAAGAGCTCAAGATGATCAAAGAAAAACATGGAATTGACATCTCCGAGTATCTCAATGATGAGGAGATGGACGGCAAAAAGAAAAAGATCGTGATGGTCGAAAAACATATCTCGGAAACCAGCTCGGGCGAACCCACTATACGTAAAAGAATGCAGAAGGGTCAGCGATTCAAGACTGTTACCATAGATGCTGATGGCAATCAAAATGTCATGGAGTGGGAAGGAGACCCAAGCGAAGTACATGAGATCCATAAATTAAAATCGCACGGCGGTGGAGATATGATCTTCATCGGAGATGG
>CAZJTO010000474.1:0-1959 GCA_964548935.1 uncultured Saprospiraceae bacterium | reverse complement strand
GTGAGGATGATGAAGACTTCGAAGAAGTACAATTGATATTAGATGGTGGCGCTTGCGTTACAATCAATACCGGAGTATTCTTAGAAGGAGCATATGATGTTGACGCGGGACTTATGACAACTGAATTGAATAGATTAGGTTACTTGCCAGGACAAAGACCGTCGACATTCTTTGGTGTGGCGACTCCAGCAGGACAGCCATATAATCAAGCTCCTTGGTTCTATAATGGATCGGAGGGTGCAGGATTTAACCAGCAAGGACCAGTGACAAATACTAATGGCAACTATGCGTCAACGGTAACTGATTGGGTATTAGTAAGCTTGCGTACCGATGTTTCGCCAGCCTCTACCGTATGTGAGCGAGCCGCATTGTTACACAATGACGGGTCCATCCAGTTTGTTGACGAATTCGATTGTTGTAACCTCGATCAATCATTAGATTACTACATAGTGATTGAGCACAGAAACCACCTATTGGTGATGTCTGATGTTCCATTACCAGTTATCAATGGTGAGATCACTTACGACTTCCGTGCCGAAAATTCTTATCGAAGCGTAATTGCTATAGGCGTTGGGCAGAAGGAAATCGAAAGAGGAGTCTTTGTAATGTTTGCAGCCAATGGTGATCAGGAAACTGGCGTTGAGGATGCCGTTGATATTAACTCAAATGACTTACGTGTATGGTTAATGGATGATGGACTTAACAGTAGTTATTTCCTTAGAGACTATGACTTAAGTGGAGACGTCAATGTGCAGGATAAAAGTCTATTCTTGAGCAACAATGGAAACTTCTCCGAGGTGAGGCGAGAGTAAAAAAAGAATGACATTATAGATATATTTATAGGACTACTTGAATCATTTTTCAGGTAGTCCTTTTTCTATTTTAGTCGCAATTTGATCGTATTACATTAAAATTAAAATTAATATGTACGATACCTATATTTCGGTAATTTGACCCAAAGTGTAATATATCTGTCACTTTTTATCCTTTCAAGTAGTGGCTTCCACATATAAATGTGTCTAATATTACAGAACCTAATGAGAAATGGGTTTTTTCGCCCCAGTCAATACCAATTGACCCCAGTCAATACCAATTGTTAACCACTATTTTTAATAATAAGCTGGTTAGTGACTAGACTGTTTATGAGAAATCCAATAGAACCTATGCTTCACGCATTAACACAATGTATCCTAGATACTTGTGCTATTCTTATTTGTGCCATTCTGAGCACAGATAGTTCCCATCTTACGATCAAGTCTTCTACCCATTCTGACTTCAGAACTACCTCATTAAACTGAGACATGATTACAAACTTTACACCTTTAGCGAATCTAAATTCTTCAAGAGAAACAACTTTTCTAAATCGAAACAGAATGTCAAACTTTACTCAAATGTCGATCAAAGCATCCCTACAGTGCATGTACGCTACTATGCTCATGCTGTGTATGTTATTTGGTGCTAACAACTCGTCTGCCCAAGACGTAGTCAACTCTAACCCATGTGGTGAAGATGCAATTATTCAGACCTTTATACGAGGTGTGGCTGGGCCTACGGCAAACCGCATCACTATCCCGAACATTAATGGTTTCAATCGAGCCTATGCGGAGATATGGATAACCTCAACTGAGTGTGGCAATGGGTTTCCGTCAACATTACAGTTGACCTCTAATACGGGTCAGGTGAGAAATGCTACGCCTACTAATATTACTGACCCAAATGGATCGTCGGAGGATGAACGAGTATATCGTGCTGTGTTTACGTCATCATTGACATCTGTCGAGGTTACTAATATGGGTAGTTGTAATGATGTGGTCAGTATGACCTTGAGTGTTGAGAGTCAGCAAGAGAATAGTGCAAGTTTCTTAGTTCAGTTTAATCGTGAGTTAGATGGTCCACAAATTGGGAGCGATGATTGTCTGAGCTTTACGCTAAATATTGGAGCTACGGCTAATGAAAGAG
>CAZJTO010000473.1:0-1963 GCA_964548935.1 uncultured Saprospiraceae bacterium | reverse complement strand
GGACAAAAAGAAACAGCAGAGCTAGCGGTGATGATAGACACCTTCAAGCCACTGATGATAACAGAAGAGGCCCTCAAGATCGACGATGGCAAGTATTACAAATCCTGGATCGCTCATTAACTCCAATTAAAAAGAACTATGATAATTGATATACCACAACATTCAGACTTTTCTATTCATAATATTCCCTTTGGCATTTTCTCTACGGCAGAGCGATCTGCACGAGTGGGTGTCGCTATAGGCGACCATATACTGGACTTAGTAGCCGTCGCAGAATTAGGTGTTTTCAAGTTTGATACAACGGTTCTTAGCCAATCAACCTTAAATGCCTTTATCGCACTCGGCAAGGGAGTCACATCCAGAGTAAGAACAAATATCCAGCAGTGGATTCAGGATAATCAATCTCCATTAGCGGGCAAATCAGAACTGTTCGTGAAGCAAGCGTATGCGCAGATGCATCTACCTGTACAAGTAGGAGACTATACAGACTTTTACTCAAGCATAGAACATGCCACTAATGTCGGTATGATGTTTCGTGATCCCGAGAATGCACTACTACCCAATTGGAGACATATCCCAGTAGGATATCACGGGAGGGCGTCATCGATTATCGCCAGCGGTCATAACATACACAGACCCAAAGGTCAGGTGCTCCCTAAGGGTGAGAGCCAGCCCGTCTATAAAGCTTCGGGCCGATTAGATTTTGAATTAGAGACCGCCTTTATCATCGGCAAATCAACCGAAGTGGGTGACTCTGTAGACATTGCTGACGCTAGGGATTACATCTTTGGAGTGGTACTCTTTAATGATTGGTCTGCTCGAGATATCCAAAAGTGGGAATATGTTCCACTTGGACCATTCCTAGGTAAGAGTTTTGCCTCTTCGATATCCCCATGGATTGTCACCTTGGAAGCGCTCGAACCCTTTAAAGTGGCTGGACCCAAGCAAGAACCCGATGTACTCCCCTACCTACAGACCGATCGCAACAACAACTACGACGTCAACTTAGAAGTCGGCATTACGCCACAAGGCGCTGATGAACAGATCGTCTGTCGATCCAACTTTAAGTATATGTACTGGAGCATGCTCCAACAGCTCGCACATCATACCGTCAACGGTTGTAATGTCAATGTGGGCGATATGATGGGATCAGGCACGATCTCCGGCAAGGACGAAAACTCTTATGGTTCCATGCTTGAGATCTCTTGGGCCGGATCTAAGCCTGTTCAGATGAATGATGGCAGTACGAGGGCATTTATCAATGATCACGACACCGTGACGATGAGGGGCTTTGCCGAAAAAGATGGTGTCAGAGTAGGATTTGGCAAAGTGGAAACTAAGGTATTGCCAGCTAAATAATCGGAGAAATGAGTACAATAACAACGATCAGTCCAGGTGATATCAGCCAGCCAAAGTTACACCATCTTCTGCTGACTGCGGTAGCACCTCGTCCGATCTGTTTTGCAAGCACTATTGACCAGCAAGGTCAGGTGAATCTCAGTCCGTTTAGCTTCTTCAACGTATTCAGTTCTAATCCACCTATAATGGTTTTTTCGCCAGCCAGAAGTGGACGGGACAACACACTCAAGCATACCCTTCAAAATATCTATGAGGTCAGCGAGGTTGTCATCAATATCGTCAATCATGCCATAGTAGAACAGATGTCATTGAGCAGTACGGCCTATGATAAGGGCGTCAATGAATTTGTCAAGGCTGGTTTAACCCAAGTATCCAGTGATATCATCAAACCACCAAGAATCGGTGAAGCACCAGTAGCATTTGAATGTACGGTCGATCAAGTCATTGAACTGGGCGATCATGGGGGCGCTGGCAATCTTGTCATTGCGAGAGTAGTCAAGATACATATCGATCAAGCATACCTCGATGAAAGCGGCAAACTTGACACGCACAAGTTGGACTTAGTAGCCCGTATGGGCGGCAGCCATTACTGCCGAGCCAATGG
>CAZJTO010000472.1:0-1969 GCA_964548935.1 uncultured Saprospiraceae bacterium | reverse complement strand
GATTCAATTTAAGAATTGAGAAAATCAAACCGCACAGTACTTTGTTTAAGATGAGTGATGGTATCTTACCATCACTCAATTTTTTACAGCGAGATATTCTGAGTGTTTATGGGATTTTTAAAACCTTACTACGTAGACAAGCTGGGATTTGACGATAGATGGTTGATGCGCCTAGGCCTACCTATTATGACGATCATCATGCCCCTCTTACTCAACATGCCTTTCGAGGGTCCATATGACTATATCACTTGTTTGATCCCAGAAACATTTGTCTTCGTAGTTGGGTTTTGGATCTTTTATCGCATTGCCTGTATCAAGCTACATGGGTTTTTCCCAGATGTTAAAGATGCCCCGAAGAGAGTAGTCTTACTGATTTTGGTTATTGTATTCTCTGCCCCATTCATTAAGATCACATTAGAATACTTGGTGTCGACCTTTATGACCGTCGAGAACTTTCATAGTGATTTACTCCCAAATAATTTACAAGGGTTGGTCAAAATATATGTGCCCTCAGCGTTAATTGTAGCTCTATATGAAGCGCTGTTCTATTTCTCCAAGTACAAGGCATCTATAATAGAGAACGAGCGCCTGGAGAAAGTCCATGCCCAAACTCAGCTCGACAACCTACGCAATCAGATCAACCCGCACTTCCTATTTAATAGTCTCAATACACTGATGAATCTCATCCCCATCAATCAGGATCATGCGATGGACTATCTATCTAAACTGTCCAAGTTTTATCGCTATTCCGTTAGCGCACAAGATGAAATGAAAGTGCCTTTGAGCAAGGAACTGGAGTCAGCCCAGCTCTACGCACAGTTGCTTAGTGTGAGATTCAAAGATGCGCTGGATATTAATATTCCAACACATACTGGTAAAGAGTTTTTCATCTTGCCAATGAGTCTCCAGCTACTTATCGAAAATGCCGTTAAGCACAACATAGTATCCAAGAGTCAGCCATTGTCTATCTCAATCGACATCGATGATCAGACTCAGTATATCACGGTCAATAATAACATTCAGAAAAAACTCGAAGCCGTCTCCTCGACTGGCATGGGTCTTAAAAACATTCAAGAGCGTTTTGCATTCTTCACAGATCGAGAGATAATCTGCTCCCCTGACGACGATCAGTTTCGCATATCACTACCACTGCTTTAATCCATGTCTATGAATATATTAAGTATAGAAGACGAGGTCAATGCCTATGAGTATCTCAAGAGTATGCTCCTAAAGATTAATCCTGACATCTCCTCTATTAGCAATATCGATTCCGTACAAAGCTCTCTCAACTATCTTTCTGAGCATCAGGATCGGGTGGATCTCATATTCATGGATATCCAACTTTCAGATGGCTTAAGCTTTGAAATCTTCAATCATCTCGAGCTCACTACGCCGATCATATTCACTACGGCCTACGATCAATATGCACTTGATGCATTCAAAGTGTATAGCGTAGACTATCTCCTAAAACCCATCCATATAGACGATCTGAGAAATGCCATCAAAAAATATGAGCAACTTTACAGCACTCAGCCTAACGATGCTACTAAGCTCACGGAAATGATACAATCCATCAATAAGCCAAAGAAAAACCGGTGCCTCGTCAAGCGAGGCGGGCACTATGAGTATGTCGACGTCAAGGATATTGCATATGTCAACTCCGAAGATAGCATCACATTCCTCCATACAACTGATGGTCAGCGACACATCTATGCTAAGACGGTTGAACGTCTCTATATAGAGTTAGATTCAACGACTTTCTTTCAGATTAACAGGAGTCAGATTATTAATATCAATGCAATACATCAGATACATCCTTATATGAATCAGCGGCTAAAAGCCCTACTCGACCCTAAGCTCAAGGCTTCTACTGAATTTATCGTCAGTCGCAGCAAGATGATGAGTTTTAAGGGATGGATGGATCAATAGTATAGGAATAAAAAAAGGTCAACCGAACGATGTCAGTTGA
>CAZJTO010000471.1:0-1970 GCA_964548935.1 uncultured Saprospiraceae bacterium | reverse complement strand
CACCAAGATTTTCTGAGTAATAACCCGATGCATCCAACCAGACCAGTAAGTACAGCTACAGCAAAAACCACATATAACCACATAGGCTGAGTATCATAGATGGGCTGCATCGCTTCTGGTATTCCGGACCTAGAGGCAGGATTAGTGTAATAATTGTACTCCATAAACCAGGCCGCAGTACCCATCAGATTCCAGAGGAGTGCAACGACAGATATAATCCAAAATGAGACTGGAGCTTTAGTAGAATGAGTCATGATAGTTGATTTTGGAATACGAGATACTCAATAATTTAGAAATACACGCATTTTTAAACCTCAGATATGCACTTATCCTATCAATGATATCATCTTTGCAGCCTTAATCTAATAATATATATCATTGTTAACAGCGTCTAACATCTACGTACAGTTTGGAGATCGTGTCCTCATGGATCGATTGAATTTAGTGGTGAAATTACGGGACAAGGTCGGTCTGGTAGGCCGCAATGGTGCCGGTAAGTCTACATTGCTCAAGATACTCGCCAATGAGATCAGCCCTGATGAAGGTACTGTCACTATGCCAGGAGGAACAACTTTGGCTTTTCTACATCAGGAGATTGAGGTTGAACAGGAGACTACTGTGATCGACGAGGCGATGACAGCATTCGAAGAGTTGAAGAAGCTCAATGAATCCATCGATAAGATGAATGCCGAGATCGCCAGTAGGACGGATTACGAGTCCGATGACTATATGAACATGCTCGAGAAGTTCTCAGAGTATAATGAGCGATTTGCCATTCTCGGCGGAGAATCCTCAGAAGGAGATGCTGTAAAAGTCCTAAAGGGACTTGGATTCAAGGATAAGGATTTACATCGGAAGATTGCGGAATTCAGTGGGGGCTGGCAGATGCGAGTAGTACTCGCCAAAATGCTATTAAAGAAGCCCGACTATCTCTTGCTCGATGAGCCTACTAACCACCTTGATATTGAGTCTATCATTTGGTTAGAGCAGTTCCTGAAGAATTATCACGGTGCTGTCATTATTATCTCTCACGATCAGCAGTTCTTGGATAACTGTACGAACCGTACGGTAGAGATTGAGCTCGGCAGGCTGCAAGATTACAAGGCCGCCTACTCTAAGTACCTCGAACTACGGAAAGATGTCAAGGAGAAGAGCCAAGCGGCATTTGAAAATCA
Organism: uncultured Saprospiraceae bacterium; assembly: GCA_964548935.1. Lineage (GTDB taxonomy): Bacteria > Bacteroidota > Bacteroidia > Chitinophagales > Saprospiraceae > GYS-P2D. The sequence goes on along the minus strand of CAZJTO010000471.1, from coordinate 795 downwards.
GCAAAAACTCATCGCTCAAAAAGAAAGGACGATCACCCGATTTATGGCTAAGGCCACCAAGACTAAGATGGCTCAGTCCATGCAAAAACAGCTGGACAAAATCGATAGAATAGAAGTAGAGTCCGAGGACTTAGGGACGATGAATCTGCAGTTTTCACCTGCACCTCGATCTGGGCAGATCGTCGTAGAGGCTGCCAAGCTGCAGAAGAGCTATGGATCGCTCAATGTGCTAGATGGTATAGATATCAAGATAGAACGTGGAGAGCGAGTATCGTTTGTCGGACAGAATGGACAGGGTAAAACAACCTTGGCCAAGATACTGGTTGACAAACTCGATTATAATGGCGGAGAGCTTACTAAGGGACATAACGTCTCAGTAGGGTATTATGCCCAGAATCAAGCCGAAACCCTCAACGGCAAGATCACCTTGCTTGAGACTATGGAAAACCACAGCCCTCCAGAGATGCGCACGAAGCTTAGGAAGATACTTGGTGCATTTATGTTCAGCGGGGAGGATGTCGAAAAGAAGGTGTCAGTATTGAGTGGGGGAGAGCGGGCTCGTTTGGCGCTGGCATGTATGCTATTGCGACCATTCAATTTGCTCGTACTTGATGAGCCTACCAATCACCTTGACATCCTGTCCAAGGAAGTACTCAAGGAGGCTATCATGAAATATAATGGTACGCTCATCGTCGTGAGCCATGATCGTCAGTTCCTGTCTGGGCTGACAGAGAAGACCTTGGAGTTTAGAGATCGCAAGACCTACGAGTACTTAGGTGATGTCAATTACTTCCT
>CAZJTO010000470.1:0-1972 GCA_964548935.1 uncultured Saprospiraceae bacterium | reverse complement strand
TGCCTTAGTAAATAAGGACTCACAGTACACAGGGATATTTTTTGTAGGAGTAAAGTCCACGTCAATCTTCTGTATTGCCACCTGTCGAGCGCGAAAGCCACTCAAGAAGAATGTAGAATTCTATAGTACCTTCAAAGATGCTCTGGACCATGGATATCGCCCCTGCAAGATCTGTCGCCCTACCGAAAATGCCAATGAAAGTCCAGACTACGTCAAACAGGCGATCTCAATGGCTCAGTCTAACTTAAAAAAGAAGGTCAAAGATTGGGAACTACGACAGGCGGGGATCTCACCTGAGCGAGTGAGGCGTTGGTTTAAAAAGCACTATGGTATGACATTTCAAGCCTATCAGCGGATGCATCGGATTAATCATGCACTGATAGAGTTAAAGGAGGGAAAATCTGCGAGCTCGGCAGCTTATGCAACAGGATATGACTCATTAAGTGGATTTGGATATACCTTTAAGAAGATTATGGGAAACTCTCCTAATAACAGTTCTGATGATAATGTGATCCTCATGGATCGATTTACGACTCCATTAGGGCCAATGTATGTGTGTGCTACTGATAAAGGTGTCTGCCTACTGGAGTTTGTAGATCGGCGGATGCTCGAAACCGAATTCAAAGACATTCAGAGAATCTTGCAAGCTAAGATCATCACCGGTCGAAACGATCATATGGATACGATGATTGAGCAGGTCACCGAGTATTTTGACGGCAAGCGGAAAGAATTTACGGTACCCTTACATGCACCGGGTTCCGAGTTTCAACAAAATGTATGGCACAGCCTCCACGACATACCCTATGGACAGACTGCGAGCTACCAAGATCAAGCGATCAAAATGAACAAACCAAAAGCAATAAGAGCGATCGCATCGGCTAATGGTATGAATCGTATAGCAGTAGTGATCCCTTGTCATAGGGTAATAGGAAAAGATGGTGCATTGAGGGGATATGCAGGTGGATTAGAGCGCAAGAGATGGTTGCTCAATCATGAGCGCGCTCACTCCGATCATAAGGGTCAGGTTGGTCAGACGCCAACACTGTTTTAGATTGTAAAAGACTACACTTCGACTACTTCTTCGGCAAGTTCAACTTCATCGATGTTAAGATCAACGATATCAACGACCTCATCTTGATCACTTTTATTTGCTTCATAAGCTTCTTTGAAATTGATTTTCAAGATTCCGCTTTCGTTGTAAGCCTCATCTTCTAAGATGATCTTGTTTGCTTCCTCCAGCGTCATCTTCACCATATAGTGCTTGTCCGCTGCTTCATAGGGAAGTGCACTAACAAATTTTTTCTTATGGTTTTTGAATCTTATGAGGAATTTTTCGAATCCACGTGGGTACGCTAACTTGATCTGCTGCTGTATGGCAGAATCGAGCTTGAAGTACGATGTCATAACTCTGGGCTTGGACATGGGAATAAGTTGTTTCGTTTTTTATACATTAATTACATTACGAATATGATAAATAAATATGCATTTAGATAACATATGTAAATATTTTAACATTTGTTCTTCAAATGTCTTCCATTTAATGACACCTCATCCTATGAGGTACCCTCATTTATGAAAATACAGATGTAGATACATATATAAGTTATACTTATTCATCTTTATTAAATATGTAGATTTGGCACTAAATCTAAAACCGCTTGAGTAAGTCCAAATCAAAGAAGGTTACTCCCCTGATGAAACAGTACTTTGAACTAAAAGCAAAGCACAAGGATGCATTGCTCTTGTTTAGGGTAGGTGATTTTTATGAAACCTTTGGAGAGGATGCGGTAAAAGCTTCGCAAGTATTGGGAATCGTCTTGACAGCTCGCAACAACGGGGGCTCCAATATAGAGCTTGCCGGCTTCCCCTATCATTCGCTCGACGTATATCTGCCGCGACTCGTAAAAGGCGGATATAGAGTCGCCATCTGTGAACAACTCGAGAAACCCAGCAAAGAGAAAAAAATCGTCCG
>CAZJTO010000469.1:0-1975 GCA_964548935.1 uncultured Saprospiraceae bacterium | reverse complement strand
AAGTGCATGGCAACTTTCAAACTTTCAAACTTTCAACTTTGAACTATACAAAACATGCCGTTTCAAATCATGCCCATCTGGCACATTAGGATGATCAAATTCACCCTCCTTAACCATTCCTATCTTTTGCATGACTCGTTCCGATGGCGTGTTTAGTGTAGCCGTGAAAGAGTAGATTTCTTCTATGCCATGTTTAGAGCGCCCATAGTCTATACAGGCTTGGGCACCTTCGGGAGCATAACCATGTCCCCAATATGCTTTGGATAGGCGCCATAGGATCTCGGTACACGGGGCGAAGTCTGCATCCATATCACAATAGGCAAAGCCTATGAAACCGATAAAAGCACCTTCATCAAGTAGCTCCACGGCATAAGGTCCATAGCCATACTGGTCAAATTGGTTGTGGATATTCTCAAGTAGTGCCATAGTCTGCTCCTCGCTGAGGGGGTTCAAGAAGTACCGCATCACCTCTGGGTCCGCACATAGTGATGCCAATGGATGGATATCAGCGGGCTGCCAATTCCTAAAACCTAATCTCTCTGATTGAAATAAGTAATCCATACGCCAGTTGTCCTATAAAAGTATAGTTTATGGCAGTGAAAAAGTCTACTTTCGATATAGTTTATGAATAGCAAGAAAGCACTGATTCAACTCAATATTGGGATTCTATTTTTAAGTACATCAGGGGTTTTAGGGCGATATATCACCGTCGACTCCACCTTGACTAACTTAGTCAGGGCAGTGATGGCCCTGATTATCTTAGCGGCATACTGTTACTACCAAAAGATCTCATTTAAGTTTGATAGTCGCAGGGACTTATACATAGTACTGATCTCGGGTCTTCTTTTTGGCGCGCACTGGATTACCTATTTCTATGCCTTGGACTATTCTAATGTGGCCATCGCACTGTTGTCTTTATATACCTATGCGGGCTTCACGGCGATATTAGAGCCTCTGATATTGAAGACTCCGATCAACAGATTTGATGTGATGTTGTCTTTGATCGTATTTGTTGGAGTATTGATCATGGCACCCTCATTTGACATTGGCAATAGCTATACCATAGGAATTTTGTTTGGGTTGTTGTCATCAGTGCTGTACACTTTCCGTAATATCTTGATTTCTGTGCCGGCCAAGCGCTATGATAGCAGTGCACTGATGGTGGTTCAGATCATAGCTATGGTGTCTATTATGATACCTTGTATGGGGCTTTATGATTATACCGGTTTGATGGATCAATGGGTTTGGATCTTGCTCTTGGCTTTATTAACAACAGCCTTAGGTCATACGCTCTTTGTCAAGAGCTTTCAGGCGCTTACGCCTACGACATCAAGTATATTGTCCTGTATTGTGCCGGTGTATGGCATTCTATGGGCTTACCTGATATTAGGTGAGGTACCAACGACGAAAACAATGATTGGAGGAGGCATCATCTTATCGGTTGTACTCCTGAAAACCTTGCGCACGAGTAAGACATAGATTATACACACTATCCACCTATTCCTTTGGGCGAAGAACTGTGTATTACCTTCAAGATTGCATTATCTAATGCGCCCTTCCGTCAATAAAACAACATATTATCCAAGCCTTGTATCTGAGATATTATTTAACTTGATCACATAGAAAGAAATTAATACGATGGAATTGAATATAAATGGTAAGACCATCCAAATTGATGTTGAACCAGGTATGCCCTTACTTTGGGTCTTACGGGACGAGTTGAATATGACGGGCACGAAGTTTGGATGCGGCGTGTCATCATGTGGAGCATGTACAGTCATGATCGATGGAGTAGCAGTGCGCACATGTACGCTTCCCGTGGCTAATGCTCAAGGCAAGAATATCACGACCATAGAAGGTATTGGCTCTCAGGCCAACCTAACTGCTGTTCAACAAGCATGGATAGAACATCAGGTGCCACAGTGTGGATACTGTCAGAGTGGGATGATTATGGCTGCGACTGCATTATTAGACG
>CAZJTO010000468.1:0-1978 GCA_964548935.1 uncultured Saprospiraceae bacterium | reverse complement strand
AACTAGTGTATATCTGATCAAATTACGGCATTTTGATCACTTTTCTCCATGATCTGTTATGGAAGATTCACAGATCAAACATCTCCTTCGACACAGATAAATGGTAGGGTACTACTGTGCTAAAGACTACGCCATTCGTGAGATAGGAATATGTTGATCTATTCCTTTTGGTCTGGATAATGTATGAACAGGGCCTATATTTGTACAGGAGGTTACTATGTTGATCTTATAGGCGTATATATCGTTAATACTACAATCAAGCTTCATCAGTTATGTCTCATTCCAACGACCCTTATAACCCTGTACCCTCAGATACTCAGGGTAATGGTCATCTCAACATATTTGGCGAAGCACTCATTCCATGTTGCTATGAGCCACTGACAGGATACTTCAGAGATGGATATTGTCGCACAGACCAGAGAGACTATGGTGTTCACGCCGTATGTGCTGTTATGACACAGAAGTTTTTAGAGTATTCCAAGTCGCTTGGCAATGACTTGATGTCGCCCACTCCATATTTTCCAGGTCTTAAGGAAGGAGATAAATGGTGTTTATGCGTGACTCGATGGAAGGAGGCTTATGAGGCTGGATGTGCCCCATTGGTGGTCTTAGAAGCTACTCATATCAGGTCACTTGACGTTGTGACGATGGATCAATTGATCCCATGCGCTCAGATCAAAATAGGCTAAAACTTAATTTTATTTTAAGGCAGATCTAAACATTTGGAATTTTTTTTCAGACTACATATATTGGCGTTATTATTTGATTTTTTTCACTGAAAATTGAGCTAATGTTAGCAGTAAATGGAAATTTGCATCCGACTGTCTCAAGGATTTATGGAGACAATAGGAATAATATCTTCTCACTGCCCTCAGAAGGGCACCGCAATGGTATAAAGGCAGTTGCGATTATTCAACTGGGTATTAAGCCCCCTTGGATCGCACACACTTAGTCAAAGTTCGATTTTAATCTATTAAGAATTACCCACATCGCTATCGCTCATAGCTTGGCTATTGTAGTCAATCGATGATGTTGAGCAACAGCCTGGTGGTATGATTGCGTATTACATGGCTGGCTGTTATGACGGGGTCATCAATCTACTGGTAGCGTTAGTTGGGAATAATTTGTAATCATTTTTTTAATCAATAAAATTTTTATCACTTATGAAAAACGTTCTTTTAAATGCATTAATGATCTTAACCTTGGGCTGTACCGTACAACTTGGATATGCTCAAGATGCCGTTAATTTGGACGAAACAGCTGTAAAAGAAAAATCAGCAAAAGAGCAGCTTATCCAAAAGTATGAATGGGTAAAAGCTCATTTGGACAACAAAACTCAACCTGTGCAACACCTGGCTGAGATGAGATTTGAGCGAGATGTATATTTCGTGATGATCGAGACGGCGGATGGCAAGGTGGTCTATGACAATAATGGCAATAGACATTGCACTGACTCCCCTGAGCTCAACTGTATAAATTTTTATAAGCTAAGGGAAGGTGAGCTCTCTTGGAGCGCATCGAAATGAACCACAAGAAAATAGTTTAGCGATGAGCGGTGCCAGCGATGGTGCCGCTTTTTTTATTTGATTGCTATAATCTCCTCAAAAGTCTTACCATGAGGCACAGATTTCTCATTGTCATCAACCTGGACAAATACGATCTTATCGATTGAGAGGATCTTTTGCTTGCTAATGATATTTCTTACCAGACAAGCAAAGGTGATTGACGTGGTCCCTACGGACAAGAGCTCTAGCCCGATCTCTATGATGTCACCTTGCTTGGCTGAGCTGATGAAGTCGATCTCCGAGACATATTTAGTCACTACCTTTTGTGTGTCGAGCTTGCTCATGGCATAGATACCAGCTTCCTCATCTATCCAGCGCAAGAGTGCTCCTCCAAATAAGGTATTGTTGGCGTTGAGATCTCCTGGCTTGATCAATTTGCGACTGTAGAATTTCATTGTCTTAGGGATTCATTG